>NZ_JBFBGN010000111.1:0-23701 GCF_040684675.1 Streptomyces sp. NPDC089915
CCGGGAAACGGAGAAAGGGCGGGGCGGGGAGACGGCCCCGCGCAGCGGCCCCCGCCGGGCTACGCCTCGTACGGGCGGGACGGCCAGGGCGCGTCGCCGGGGCGGAGGGCGTCCAGGCCGTCGCCCGCCAGGGCCGCCGTCAGGGCCAGGACACCCGTGACGAGCGCCGGGTTCCCGAGCTCGCCCGCCAGCACCCCCCGCACCAGGGCGTCCCGCTCCACCCACTCCACCCGCATGTCCGCCTCCTCGGAATCCGTCTCCGTGTAGCGGACCCCGTCCGCCTCCGCCACGTCCCGCGCGAGGAAGATGCGGACGGCCTCGTCGGAGCCGCCCGGGGAGGCGAAGAAGTCCGCGAGCACCCGCCACTCCCCCGCCTTGACGTGCGCCTCCTCGTACAGCTCCCGCTGCGCCCCGTGCAGCGGGTTCTCGCCGGGCACGTCGAGCAGCCCGGCCGGCAGCTCCCACAGCCGGCGCCGCACCGGGTGCCGGTACTGGTTGATCACCAGCACCCGCCCCTCCCCGTCCAGGGCGAGGACGCACACCGAGCCCGGGTGCACCTGGTAGTCGCGGCGGGCCACGGACCCGTCCGGCATCCGCACCTCGTCGGAGTCCACCGCGGTCTTGGCGCCCTGGAACGGCCGCCTGGTCGACAGCGTCTCCCAGGATTCGGCGGTGTCCTTGATCCCGATGGCGATCCCCATGCCGGTGTCCTCCCACAACGTGCGACGGCCGGGGTACGGATCTTCCGTACCCCGGCCGTCTACGTTACCGAGCGTCAGCCCTGCGTCTTGCGCTCCACCGCGGCCTTGACCAGGCCCGCGAAGAGCGGGTGCGGGCGGGTCGGGCGGGAGCGGAGCTCCGGGTGGGCCTGGGTGGCCACCAGGTAGGGGTGGACCTCGCGCGGGTACTCGACGTACTCGACGAGCTTGTTGTCCGGGGAGGTGCCGGAGAAGACCAGGCCGGCCTTCTTCTCCAGCTCACCGCGGTAGGCGTTGTTCACCTCGTAGCGGTGGCGGTGGCGCTCGTCCACGTACGCCTGGTCGCCGTAGACCTCGCGCACGATGGAGCCCTCGGCGAGCTTCGCCGGGTACATGCCCAGGCGCATGGTGCCGCCCAGGTCGCCCGCGCCCTCGACGAAGGCCAGCTGCTCCTCCATGGTCGAGACGACCGGGTGCGGGGTAGAGGGCTCGAACTCGGTGGAGTTCGCCTCCTCGATGCCCGCGAGGTTGCGCGCGGCCTCGATGACCACGCACTGCAGGCCCAGGCACAGGCCCAGCAGCGGGATCTTGTTCTCGCGGGCGTAGGTGATCGCGCCGACCTTGCCGTTCACACCGCGGTCGCCGAAGCCGCCGGGGACGCAGATCGCGTCCACGTCGGACAGCTGCGCGGCGGCACCGGCCGGGGTCTTGCAGTCGTCGGAGGTGACCCACTTGATCTGGACGCGGGCCCGGTTGGCGAAACCGCCGGCGCGCAGCGCCTCGGTCACCGACAGGTAGGCGTCGGGCAGGTCGATGTACTTGCCGACGAGCGCGACCTTGACCTCGTGGTCGGGGTTGTGGACGCGGTCCAGCAGGTCCTCCCACACCGTCCAGTCGACGTCGCGGAAGGGCAGGTCGAGCTTGCGGACGACGTACGCGTCCAGGCCCTCGGTGTGCAGCACCTTCGGGATGTCGTAGATCGACTTGGCGTCGATCGCCGCGACCACGGCCGCCTCGTCCACGTCGCACATCAGCGAGATCTTGCGCTTGATGGAGGTGGGGACGTCGCGGTCGGCGCGCAGCACGATCGCGTCGGGCTGGATGCCGATGTTGCGCAGCGCGGCGACGGAGTGCTGGGTCGGCTTGGTCTTCAGCTCGCCGGAGGGGCCGATGTAGGGCAGCAGCGAGATGTGCACGACGAAGACGTTGTCGCGGCCGACCTCGTGGCGGACCTGGCGGACGGTCTCCAGGAACGGCAGGGACTCGATGTCGCCGACCGTGCCGCCGACCTCGGTGATGACGACGTCGACGTCGTCGGTGGCCATGCGGCGGATGCGGTGCTTGATCTCGTTGGTGATGTGCGGGATGACCTGCACGGTGTCACCGAGGTACTCGCCGCGCCGCTCCTTGGCGATGACCTGCGAGTAGACCTGGCCGGTGGTGACGTTGGCCGAGCCGTCGAGGTCGACGTCGAGGAAGCGCTCGTAGTGGCCGATGTCCAGGTCGGTCTCGGCGCCGTCGTTGGTGACGAACACCTCGCCGTGCTGGAACGGGTTCATCGTGCCGGGGTCGACGTTGAGGTACGGGTCGAGCTTCTGCATCGTGACCCGCAGGCCGCGCGCCTTGAGCAGCGCACCCAGGCTGGAGGCCGTCAGGCCCTTGCCGAGGGACGAAGCGACACCCCCGGTGACGAAGATGTGCTTGGTCGTCATGGATTTGGGCGGCATCGCCAAGAGGGGGCTCCCGTGGTCGCGAGGTGAGGTGCGTCCGGCGACTTCTCCCGTTTCCGGGGGCGCCGAAGCTGCGGTTTCGGGGCTCCTGATTCGCACAGGCAGACCACCGGTCCACGGGGTACCAGCCTATCAGCGCCCGGGACGGTCCGCCTCCGGGCGCGCTGCGCGCCCCCTTCGCGGGGTCCGCCGGCGGGCACGTTCCCCCAGGTCACCCGTTCAGCCGAGTGACATTGTCCCAATACTTAAGGAGATCACTAGGGTGCGCTCATAACTTGCTCGGATACCGCTGCACATCGCCGCCGAGCAGTCCGGCGAACGGCGTAACAACGCCGGTTCCGGCAATGTAGGACTCGACGCGGGGATCCCTGCGCACAGGAGACCGCGCGACAGCGCAATGCAAGCGCCCTACGGGGCGGACGTGGCCGTTCGACTGGAGAGCAACGTGTCCGGGCGCATCGAGGATTACGCACTGATCGGGGACATGCAGACCGCGGCGCTGGTCTGCCGGGACGGGGCGGTGGACTGGCTGTGCCTGCCACGCTTCGACTCCCATGCCGTCTTCGCGAGCCTTCTGGGCACCGAGGAACACGGGTTCTGGCGGATCGGCCCGTCGTTCGCGCCGGGCACCGAGCCGCCGCGGGCGACCCGCCGCCGCTACCGGGGGGACTCCCTGGTGCTGGAGTCGGAGTGGGACACCCCGCGCGGGACCGTCCGGGTCATCGACTTCATGCCGCCCCGCGAGGGGCACGCGCCGCAGCTGATCCGCATCGTCGAGGGCGTCAGCGGCCGCGTCCCGATGCGGTCGGCGCTGCGGATGCGCTTCAGCTACGGGCGGGTCGTGCCCTGGGTGCACAAGGTGGACGGGCGCACGGTGGCCGTCGCCGGCCCCGACTCCGTGTGGCTCGACGCCGACGCGGACACCTACGGCAAGGACCTGACGACCTACTCCGACTTCACCGTCGCCCCGGGCGACCGGGTGGCCTTCACCATCAGCTGGCAGCCCTCCCACCAGGGGGCCCCGCAGCTGCCGGACCCGGAGGCGGCCCTGGAGGCCACGGCCGACTTCTGGCGCGAGTGGGTGGACCTCTGCACCTACCACGGGCCCTACCGGGAGGCGGTGATCCGCTCCCTGATCACCCTCAAGGCGCTCACGTACGCCCCCACGGGCGGGATCGTCGCCGCGCCGACCACCTCCCTGCCGGAGGAGATCGGCGGGGTCCGCAACTGGGACTACCGCTACACCTGGCTGCGCGACGCCGCCATCACCCTCTCCTCCCTCCTGCGCACCGGCTACCGCGGCGAGGCCGCCGCCTGGCGCGACTGGCTGCTGCGCGCGGTCGCCGGCGACCCGGAGAACCTCCAGATCATGTACGGGATCGCCGGCGAGCGGGAGCTGGGCGAGACCGAGCTGGACTGGCTGCCCGGCTACGAGAACTCGGCCCCCGTACGCGTCGGCAACGGGGCCGCCCACCAGCTCCAGCTCGACGTGTACGGCGAGGTCACCGAGGCCCTGCACCTGGGCCACATGACCGGCCTGGCCCGCAACGACTACGCCTCGGTGCTCCAGCTCAAGCTGATCCGCTACCTGGAGACCCACTGGAACGAGCCGGACGAGGGCATCTGGGAGGTGCGCGGCCCGCGCCGCCACTTCGTGCACTCGAAGGTGATGGCGTGGGTGGCCGTGGACCGCACGATCAAGCTGATCGAGAGCGGGGACGCGGACGGCCCGCTGGAGCGCTGGCGCGAGATGCGCGACCGGATCCACGCGGACGTGTGCGAGAAGGGCTACGACCCCGAGCGCAACACCTTCACCCAGTCCTACGGCTCGCAGGAGCTGGACGCCTCGCTGCTGCTGATCCCGCAGATGGGCTTCCTGCCGCCGGACGACAAGCGGGTCATCGGCACCATCGAGGCGATCCAGCGCGAGCTGTCGACCCCGGACGGGTTCATCCTGCGCTACCCGACGGCCGGCGAGGAGGCCGGCGTCGACGGCCTGGAGGGGGACGAGGGCGCCTTCCTCGCCTGCTCCTTCTGGATGGCGGACGACCTCGCCATGATCGGCCGGGTCGACGAGGCCCGCCGGCTCTTCGAGAAGCTGCTGTCGCTCCGCAACGACCTGGGCCTGCTGGCCGAGGAGTGGGACCCCAAGCTCCAGCGCCAGGTGGGGAACTTCCCGCAGGCCTTCAGCCACGTTCCGCTGATCGACACCGCGCTGCGGCTGACGGCGAGCGGCGCCTACGGGGGCTGACGCCGGCCGGGGGCGCCGCCGCGCGGCGCCCCCGGTGCCCGCCTAACCTGGAAGGGTCCCATGCCCTTCTGGGGAAAGGAGGGGTGGCGATGGCGCCCCTCTCGAAGGCGGGCACGGCACTTGCCGAGCTCCGCGAGGACCTGGCGGGCGAGGTCCTCGCCCCCGGTGATCCCGGGTACGACGAGGCCCGGACGGTCTTCAACGCGATGGTCGACCGCAGGCCCGCGGTGATCGCCCAGTGCGAGAGCGCGGCCGACGTGGTCACGGCGGTGCGCTTCGCCCGGAGCCTGGACCTGCCCGTGGCCGTGCGCGGCGGCGGGCACAGCGTGGCCGGGATGTCCCTGAACGACGGCGGCGTGGTCGTGGACCTGCGCCGCATGCACGAGGTGACCGTCCATCCGGCGGCCAGGGCCGCGCACGTCGGGGGCGGGGCCCTGATGACCCATCTGGACCGGGCCTGCGAACCGTACGGCCTGGCGACCACCGGGGGCCGGGCCTCCACCACCGGCGTCGGCGGCTACGTCCTCGGCGGGGGAACGGGCTGGCTGGACCGGAAGTTCGGCCTGGCGGTGGACAACCTGCTGGGCGTGGAGCTGGTCACCGCCCAGGGCGAGCTGCTGAACGTCACCGCCGAGGACCACCCGGAACTGTTCTGGGGGCTGCACGGCGGCGGCGGGAACTTCGGCATCGCCACCTCGCTGACCCTGCGGCTGCACGAGCTGCCGGCCCTGTCCATCGCGATGGTGTTCTACCTGCCGGAGCACGGGCCCGAGGTGGTCCGTACGTTCCGCGACGTCATCGAGTCCGGGCCGGACGAGGCCGGCGGCGGCGCCCTGTACCTGACGGGGCCGCCGGCGCCCTTCGTCCCCCCGCACCTGGTCGGGCTGCTGCTGGCCGGGGCGCTGGTGACGTACGCCGGCCCGGAGGAGGAGCTGCGCGGGCTCGCCGGCCCGCTGCTGGCGATCCCGCACGAGGCGGAGGTCGTCACGGCGATCCCGTACGCCGAGCTGCAGTGCATGCTCGACGATCCGCCGGGGCTGCGGAACTACTGGTCGGCGGAGTACCTGACGGGGGCGCCCGACGCCTTCGTGGACGTGTTCTGCGCCCGGGCCGCCTCGATGCCGGTGCCGAGCGGCACCCAGCACGTGGTGTGGCCGCAGGGCGGGGCGATCGCCGCGGTCAAGGACGACTACCCGGTGCCGTACCGGGACGCGCCGTGGGCGGTGCACCCGTTCGGCATGTGGGAGGACGCCGCCGACGACGAGCGGGTCGTGCGGTGGGTGCGGGACGTCCGCGCCGACGTCCAGCCGTGGTCCACCGGCGCGGTGTACCTGAACTTCACCGGCGACGAGGGCGCGGACCGGGTGGTGGCCGGGCTGGGCGCCGACAACATGCGGCGGCTGGCGCGGCTGAAGCGGGAGTACGACCCGGACAACGTCTTCCGCTTCAACCACAACATCCCGCCGGTCTGAGCGCCGCTCAGGTCCCGGGCCTCAGGTGAGGGCGGCGATCACCTCGCGGGCGGCCCGCTCGCCCTCGGCGGCGGCGCCCTCCATGAAGCCCTGGAAGTCGTAGCTGCAGTGCTCGCCGCCGATGTGCACGTTGCCCTGCGCGGTGCCCTCGTACTTGGCGTAGCGGTGGAGGTAGCCGGTGGGCCAGTACGAGTAGGCGCCGAGCGAGTAGGGGTTGCGGTGCCAGGCGGAGAGCTGGGCGCGGCCCGTCCACACCGCCTTCGTCCCGGGGAAGAAGGCGTCGACCCCGGTCAGGACCCGGCCGGCCAGGTCGCGGACGTAGGGGTCGGACTCGGTGGCGAAGGGGGTGGCCGGGGTCAGCGCGCCGGCCAGGGAGCCGCCGCCGTACTGGAGCAGGATGCCGCCGGTGCCGGGCTGGACCTTGGTGGTGTCCCAGGTCTGCTGGACGTCGCCGTCGGTGAAGCAGTCGCCGGCGGACACGCCGGGCCAGGGGCCGGTGCCGCGCCAGGGGCGGGCGGTGAACTGCATGTTGAGCTTGGTGCAGTAGCCCATCCGGGCGTCGCGCAGCAGGTTGCGCATGAGGGGGTCGAAGCCCGCCCGGGAGGTGTCGAGCCGCTGGAGGACCGGCAGGGGCAGGCACAGGACGGTGTGGTCGGCGGTGGCGGTGCGCACGGCGCCGGAGTCTTCGAAGGTGAGGGTCTGGGTGCCGTCGGCTTCGGCGCGTACGGCGGTCAGGGCGCGGCCCATGACGAGCGTGCCGGGGGCCAGTGCGGCGGCGATGGCGTGGGGCAGCAGGTCGTTGCCGCCGACGACGTGGTAGCGCTCGTTGGACTGGCCCCAGACGTTGAAGTTTCCCGGGTTGGGCTGGTAGCCCATCAGCAGGACCAGGGCGAGGGCGGACTGCGTCTGGGTGTCGGCGCCGTACTCGACGTTGTAGGCGACGTCGATGAACCGGCCGAGGGGGGAGGCGTGTCCGCCGGGGACGCGGGTCTCGATCCACTCGTGCAGGGTCATCTCGTCCAGGGCGGTGCCGGCGGGGGTCGTGGTGTTCCAGGAGACCTCGCCGGCCCCCTGGAGGTCGCGGCGCAGGGCCTGGTAGACGGCCTTGAAGTCCTCGTCGGCCTGCGTGCGGGGGTAGTAGGCGCCGTTGAAGCGGAGGATCTCCTCGGCTCCGTTGGGTCCGCCGCCGAGGAAGTCCTCGACGGGCAGGCCGAAGCGGCGGCACAGCTCCAGGATCTTCTTGTGGGAGGTGTCGATGAGCTCGCCGCCGATCTCGGAGGTCTGCCCGTACGCCCAGTGGTCGCGCTGGGTCCACATGCGGCCGCCGACGCGGGCCGGGTTGGCCTCGTAGAGGGTGCAGGGGATGCCGGCGTCCTGGAGGGTGAGGGCGGCGGTGAGGCCGGAGATGCCGGCGCCGACGACGGCCACGCGGGCGGGACCGGCGGGTCTCCTGGCGGGGGCGGGGGCGGGGGCCGCGTGCGCCGCGGCGGCGGGGGCCAGGGCGGCGGTGAGGCCGAGGGCGGCGGCCCGGCCGAGGAGTTCGCGGCGGGTGGAGCCGCGGACCTCGGCGACGGGCAGGCGGAGCCGGCGGGCGGCGGCGTGGTCGGCGGCGATCCGGCGCAGGGCGTGCATGAGCGGCGTACGGGCCATGGCGGGGCTCCTCAGACGGTCGCGGCGGACGGGGCGGTCGCTTCGGTGCGCTCGGCGGCGTCCTCCAGGACGATCCGGCCGATGATCTCGTAGCGCTCAGGGGCCTTGTACCGGAGCCACAGGCCCAGGCCCAGGCCGCCGAAGAAGACCGCTCCGACGATCCACGGGATCAGCTTGAAGAAGAGCGAGCCGGCGGCGGCGCCGGCCGCGGTCTGCATGTTGAGCACCAGCAGCACCACGACCGCGATCATCCCGATCCCGCCGAGCAGCGGGGCGGTGAAGGTACGGAACCAGTGCCGGTCCTCGGGGTGGTTCTTGCGGAAGTAGCCGATGACGGCGAAGGAGCACAGGGTCTGCACGATCAGGATGGCCATCGTGCCGAGGATCGCGAGCAGGGTGTACAGGTGCAGGTAGGGGTCCTGCCCGGTGAGCCAGAACCCGGCGACCAGGCCGGTGGCGATGACGGTCTGCACGACGGAGGAGAGGTACGGGGAGCCGTGCCGGGGGTGGGTGCGGCCGAGGGCGGGGTGCAGGAAGCCCTCGCGGCCGATGGCGTAGAGGTAGCGGGCGGCGCACTGGTGGAAGGCCATCCCGCAGGCGAAGGAGCCGGTGAGCAGGAGCCACTGGAAGGCGTCGACGGCCCAGGCGCCGATGAAGTGCCGGGCGGGGGCGAAGAACAGGTCGAGGGGGCTGGCGGAGGCGGACAGCTCGACGGACTTCGCCAGGCCGTTGCCGGCGATGGTCATCCAGGAGACGTAGATGTAGAAGAGGCCCACGCCGACGACGGAGACGAGGGTGGCCCGGGGGATGACCCGCTTGGGGTCGCGGGACTCCTCCCCGTACATGGCGGTGGACTCGAAGCCGACCCAGGACCAGAAGGCGAAGAAGAGGCCGAGTCCGGCGGAGGTCCCGGTGAAGGCGTTCGCGGGGTTCACCGGCTCGACGGGTATCCCGTCGGGGCCGCCGCCGGCGATCAGCACGGCGGTGGCCACCGCGAAGAGGACGGCGATCTCCGCGACGAGCATCACCCCGAGTGCCTTGGCGGTGAGGTTGATGTCGAAGTGGGCGAGGACGGCGGTGACGGCGAGCATCGCGGCCGCGTACAGGATCCAGGGCAGGTCGACGCCGAGCTGGTCGTGGACGGTGGTCCTGGCGAAGTAGGAGAAGACGCCGACGATCGAGGCCTCGAAGACGACGTAGGCGAGGACGGCGAGCATCCCGGAGGCCATGCCGGCGATCCGGCCGAGGCCGTGGGAGATGTACCCGTAGAAGGCTCCGGCGGCGGTGATCCGCTTGGCCATCGCCACGTAGCCGACCGAGAAGACGGTCAGGACGAGGGTGGCGAAGAGGTAGCCGGCGGGGGCTCCGGTGCCGTTGCCGAAGCCGACGGCGATGGGGAGGTTGCCGGTCATCGCGGTGATCGGCGCGGCGGTCGCCACGGCCATGAACACGACGCCGATCAGGCCCACGGAGTCGGCTTTGAGGCGTTGGACCCGGGGGGCGCCGCCGGGGGTGGCGGGGGGTGCGGGGGTGGTGGGGTTGCCGGTGGACGGGGGTGTGGCGTCGGCTCTGGTCATGGGTCGTCCTCGTTCCTGTCGGGAGGCCGTGCACGGGACCGTTCGCGAGGCCGCCACTCTCCACCCGGGTGACGCACGCCACAATCGGCACGCGGTCCGATAATCTCCTTGCGGGGACGACGAGTTGTCGGCCCGGCAGGGGTACATGGGGGACATGCCGGGCCCCGCGGCCACCCGGTGATGTCCTCCCGGCGGAGCGGCCGGTAGCGTCCCGCGATATGGACAACCAGGGCGGGATCACCGTTCAGCGGGCGCTGGAGCTGCCGGGACTGCGCAGCGGGCTGCCGGAGGTGGTGGCCTGCGCCGACCGCCTCGGCCGGACCGTCCGCTGGGTGCACGCGGGCGAGGTGCCCAACATCGCCTCGCTGCTCAAGGGCGGCGAGCTGCTGCTGACCACCGGGCTGGGTCTGGGCACCCGGCCCGCCGAGCAGCGCGCCTTCGTCCGCCGCCTCGCGGACCGGGGCATCGCCGCCCTGGTCGTGGAGCTCGGGCCGCGCTTCACCCGGCTCCCGGCGACCCTGGTGGAGACCGCGCGGACGGCCGGGCTGCCGCTGGTCCAGCTGCACCGGGAAGTCCCGTTCGTGGCGGTGACGGAGGAGATCCACACCGAGATCGTCAACCACCACTACGCACTCCTCCAGCGTGCCGAGGAGGTCCACCGGCGGTGCACGGAGGCCCTGTTGGGCGGCGGCGGGATCCCGCAGGTGCTGCGCATCCTGGCCGACTTCACCGCCAACCCGGTCTTCCTGGAGACCCCGGACGGCCAACTGCTCTACGCGGCCGGGCCGGTGGCCGGCGAGGCTGCGGCCGACCCGCTCCAGGTGTGGGAGGGACTGCGGGGGCAGCGCGCGGCCGAGCCGTCCGCGAACGCGGTGGTGGTGGACGTGCCGGGCGGCGGCCACGGGACGGGTTCGGTACGGGCGCGGGTCGTGCTGGTGGGGGTCGCGGCGCCGCTGCTGCCGGTCCACCGGATGGCGGCCGAGCGGACGGCGGGGGTGCTCGCGGTGGTGCTGATGCAGGCCCGGCAGGAGGAGGAGCTGGCCGCGCGCGGCCGGGGCGACTTCCTGACGGACCTGGCGGAGGGGCGGATCTCGGCCGAGGACGCCCCGGCCCAGGCCCGGGTCCTGGGCTTCCGGCCGGGGGCGGGGCCGCTGCTGCCGCTGGTCATGCGGCTGTCGTCGGAGCTGGTCCCGTCCGGGAACTGGTCGGTGCTGGCCCGGGCGGTGCAGGAGGAGCTGTCCTCGGTCGGCGTCCCGGTGCTGCTGGGCGTCCGCCCGGTGGAGGGACGGGTGCCGCTGCTGGTGTCGCTGCGGGCGGAGTCGGAGCGCACGGCGGTCGCCGACCGGGTCGCGGGCGCGCTCCGGGCCGGGGTGGAACGGGCCGGCCTGGACCGGGCCGGGGCCCCGCCGGTGGTGGTGGTCGGCGTCTCCGGCAGCTGGGCGGCGGCCTCGGCAGGCCTGCGGCACGCCGCGGAGACCGCCACGGCCGCCCACGGCCTGCCGGCCCGGCCCTGGTACGACGCCCGCCGCCTGGACATCGACCTGCTGCTGTGGCGGCTGCGGGAGCACCCGGACCTGGCGGCGTTCGTGGACCGGGCGATCGGGGCCCTGCGCACCCACGACGCCACGTCCCGGCCGCCGCTGCTGCCCACCCTGGAGACGTACCTGGCCCACGCGGGCCGCAAGGCGGAGACCGCGCGGGAACTTCACCTCAACCGCCAGACCCTGTACAACCGGCTGGCCCGCATCTCGGAGCTGCTGGGCACGGACCTGGACGACCCGGAGACGGTCCTGTCGCTGAGCCTGGCGCTGAGGGCGAGGAGGCACGCCTCACCACCGTCGTGAGGGCCCGCCATCTCCCCCTCGAGGGGTCGGGGGCCCGGCGGTGGCTGCCCACCCGCCTCCCCGGGTGCGGGGCGGTGGTGTGGGGGCCGGGACCCGGATGGGCGGTCTCAGGGAGGGGTTGGGGGTTTCCCGTCAGTCCCACTGTCCTTCCGGTTCGGGCCGGTCGGTCAAGGGCGCTCCCTTCGGTCGCGTCGCTTCGCGATCGCCTGCGGCGACCCTTGACAGCCCGTCCCGCCCCGGAAAGACAAGGACTGCCGGGAAACCCCCAAAGGAACGGGACGGTCCAGGGTCAGGGCATCCGGCTCCCTCAGCGAGCAGGCGGGGCGGCGGGGGCCGGCAGACCGGGCATCCGGGCCGACGTCAGGGGCAAGCGGCGCCGACGTCCGCGTCAGATCGCTACGTGCTCGTGCCGGGTTGGCGGCTGCCGGCCGTCTGGGGTCGGTACCCGCACGGAATGCCGATCAGAGCGGCGGCCGGGGCCGGACTGCGCGTCAGATCGCTACGCGCTCGTGCCGGGTTGGCGGCTGCGGGTTGTCTGGGGTCGGTACCCGCACGGAATGCCGATCAGAGCGGCGGCCGGGGCCGGACTGCGCGGTAGATCGCTACGTGCTCGTGCCGGGTTGGCGGCTGCCGGCCGTCTGGGGTCGGTACCCGCATGCGGCAGATCGCTACGTGCTCGTGCCGGGTTGGCGGCTGCGGGCCGTCTGGGGGCCTTGCCGCGCCCGGTGCCGGCTTCGTCGGGGAGGCGCGCTCGTGCGGGGCCCTTCAGCGTCGGCGTTCCATCAGTTCGTCGTACACCGACAGGACCTGCGCCACCGTGTCGTCCTCCGACGGCCACGTCGCCGCCTGGGCGCGGCCCGCGAGGGCGAGGGCCGCGCGGCGGTCCGGGTCGTCCAGGAGGGAGGCGACCGCGCCCGCCAGGGCGCCGGAGTCGCCGTACGGGACCAGGACGGCCGCGTCGCCGACCAGTTCCGGGACCCCGCCGACCTCCGTCGCGACCAGGGCCACCCCCGCCCGCAGGGCCTCCTGCGCCAGCAGGGAGCGGCCCTCCCAGCGGCTGGGCAGGACGGCGACGTCGGCCGCCGCCAGCAGGCGGTCTGCGTCGCGGCGGCGGCCCAGGAGGCGGACCGGGAGGCCCTCCGTCTCGATGCGGCGGGTCAGCTCGGGCCGCAGCGGCCCCTCCCCCGCGATCACCAGCAGCGGCACCGGCTCCAGCACCCGCCAGGCCCGCGCCGCGTCCAGCAGGACGGAGTACCCGCGCCGGGCGACGAGGCTGCCGACGGCGATGACCAGCGGGCGCTCCACCACGCCCAGTTCCGCCCGGGTCTTGCCCGCGTCGGGCGAGGCCGGCGCCGCCGGTACGGCGACCGCCGCGAGGCGGGCGTCCCGCGCTCCGCGCCTGCGGGCCAGGTCGACCTGGTCGGAGGAGGAGCCGAGGACCACCGCCGCGGCCCGGGCCACGTGACGTTCCAGCAGGCCGCCGAGGCGCCCCAGCGGGCTTCCGTCGGGGGCGCTGCCGTGCCAGGTCACCACCAGCGGCACCCGGCGCCCCCGGCCGCGCAGGGCCAGCGCGGCCCGCATCCCGGCCCGCACGCCGTGCGCGTGCACGACGTCGGCCCCGGCGCAGGCGGCCCGCAGGGCGCTCGCAGCGTCAGGGGTGAACTCCGCCCCGGCGCCGGTGAAGTCGTACTCGCCCTCCGCCGCGGCGGGGGCGCACACGGTCACCCGTACGCCGCGCGCCGCGAGCCCCGTCGTGAGGGAGCGCACGTGCGCGCTGCTGCCCGCGCCCGCGCCCCCGAGGACCTGGACGGTGCGCAGCGGCGGCCGCCCGTACGGCAGGGCGGGCGGCGGTACGGAAGCCGGGGAGCTGCTCACGGGTGGAAGCTCCAGGGTGAGGGGTCAGGGACGTCGCCCAGGATGCCAGTCCGCACGCGCGTTCCGGGACCATACGGGTGCGGATCCCGTGCGGGATACCGCAGTGCGCCCCCCAGCCTCACCCACACGGGCTAACGATCCGCCGTCTCAGCCGTCCGCCCGTGCCGCCGCGAGGAGTTCCTCGGCGTGGGCGCGGGCCGTCTGCGAGTCCTCCTGGCCGGCGAGCATCCGGGAGAGTTCGCGGATCCGCTCCTCGCCCTCCAGGACCGTGACCCCGGAGCGGGTGACCGAGCCGTCGACGGTCTTCTCGACGAGCAGCTGCCGGTCCGCGAAGGCCGCCACCTGGGGGAGGTGGGTGACGACGACGACCTGGGCCGTCTTGGCGAGCTTGGCCAGCCGCCGGCCGATCTCGACGGCCGCCTTGCCGCCGACGCCCGCGTCGACCTCGTCGAAGAGGTACGTGGGCACGGGCGTGGTGCCGGCGAAGACGACCTCGACGGCCAGCATGACCCGGGACAGCTCGCCGCCGGAGGCGCCCTTGGCGATCGGACGGGGCTGGGCGCCGGGGTGCGGGGCGAGCAGCAGCTCGACCTCGTCGGCGCCCGCGGGCCCGTACGCGACCGGCCGCCCGCCGACCTCGACGCCCTCGGGCTCCTCGGTCTGGCGGATGGCGATGGTCACCCGGGCGTGCGGCATGGCCAGGGAGGCCAGTTCGGCGGTGACCGCGGCGGCGAACCGCTCGGCGGCCTCGGTCCGGGCGTCGGTCAGCGCCTGGGCGAGCTGGGACAGCTCGGCGCGCAGCGCGTCCCGCTCGGCGGTCAGCTCCTCGATCCGCTCGTCGTCGCCGTCGAGCTCCAGCAGGCGTGCCGAGCCCCGCTGGGCCCATTCGAGGACGGAGTCGACGGAGTCCCCGTACTTGCGGGTCAGCTGGGTCAGCGCGGCCCGCCGCTCCTCCACGGCGGCCAGCCGCAGCGGATCGGCGTCCAGGTCGTCGGCGTACCCGGCGAGCTCGCCGGCCACGTCGCCGAGCAGGATGCCCAGTTCCCCGATCCGGTCGGCGAGCGCGCCGAGGACCGGGTCGTGGGAGCGTACGGATTCCAGGGCGCGGTGCGCGCCGGCGACGAGGGTGTTGGCGTCGACGCCCTCCGGGTCCTCGACGTCGCCCGCGAGGGCCGCGTGGGCGGCCTGCGCGGCGGAGGCCAGGGACTCGGCGTGCCCGAGCCGTTCGGCCTCGGCGGCCAGCTCGGCGTCCTCGCCGGGCAGCGGTTCGACGGCGGCGACCTCGTCCAGGCCGAAGCGCAGCAGATCGGCCTCCTGCGCCCGTTCCCGGGCGCGGGTGGTGATCGTCTCCAGTTCGGCGGAGGCGGCCCGCAGCCGGCGGTAGGCGCCGGCGTACTTCTCCAGGGGGACGGCGACCGCGTCGCCGGCGTACCGGTCGAGGGCCTGCCGCTGGCGGGCGGGCCGCAGCAGGCCCTGCTGGTCGGTCTGCCCGTGGACGGCGACGAGGTCGTCGGCGAGCTCGGAGAGCAGGCCGACGGGTACGGAGCGGCCGCCGACGTGGGCGCGCGAGCGCCCCTCGGCGGACACCGTCCGGCTGATCAGCAGGGCGCCCTCGTCGAGCTCGGCCCCGGCCTCCTCGGCGCGCAGGGCGGCGGCCGCGTCCGGGCGCAGCACGACGCGGCCCTCGACCACCGCCGCCTTGGCCCCGATCCGCACCAGGGCCGGGTCGGCCCGGCCGCCGAGCAGCAGCCCGAGGCTGGTGACGACCATCGTCTTGCCCGCGCCGGTCTCGCCGGTCACCGCGGTGAAACCGGGCGACAGCTCGACCACCGCGTCGTCGATGACCCCGAGTGACCGTATCCGCATCTCCTCAAGCACGGGACGACCATACCGAGGTTTCGCGGGTGCCATGTGACCTCACCCGCCCGGAGTTCTCCGAACGGGTGTGCTAATAGCGGCTCCGCCGGCGCCCTCAGTGCGGTGCGCCGCGCCAACCCGACACCGGCAGCGCGAACTTCGCCACGAGCCGGTCCGTGAAGGACGCGTGGTGCAGCCGGGCGAGCCGCACCGGCACCGTCCCGCGCCGGACCTCGACCCGCGCCCCGGCGGGCAGCTCCAGCGTGCGCCGGCCGTCGCACCACAGCACCCCGTGCTGGGTGCCGGTCTGCACCTCCACCGCCAGCACCGAGTCCGGCGAGGTGACCAGCGGCTTCGCGAACAGCGCGTGCGCGCTGATCGGCACCATCAGCAGCGCCTCCACCTCCGGCCACACCACCGGACCGCCCGCCGAGAAGGCGTACGCGGTCGAGCCGGTCGGCGTCGCGCAGACGATGCCGTCGCACCCGAAGCCGGTCACCGGCCGCCCGTCGATCTCCAGGACCACCTCCAGCATCCGCTCGGCGGACACCTTCTGGACGGCGGCCTCGTTCAGCGCCCAGTCCCGGTGGACCACGTCACCGTTGGTCCGTACGAGGACGTCGAGGGTCATCCGCTCCTCGACCTCGTACGCCCTGCGCACCACCCGGTCCACCACCCGGTCGAGGTCGTCGCGCTCCGCCTCGGCGAGGAAGCCCACCCGTCCGAGGTTGACGCCCAGCATCGGCACCCCCGACCCGCGCGCGAACTCCGCCCCGCGCAGCAGGGTCCCGTCCCCGCCCAGCACGATCAGCAGCTCGCACCCGGCCAGCACCTCGGGCGTGCACGCGCCGACGAGCTCCACCTCGGGCGGCAGCGGCAGGTCCCGCGCCTCGTGCTCCAGGACCCGCACCCCGATCCCCGACTTCAGCAGCCCCAGCACCACCAGCTCGGCGCTGCGTATGGCCGCGGGCCGCCCGGTGTGGGCGACCAGGAAGACGGTGCGCGGCCCCTGCGGCTCCCCCGCACCCGTTTCCGCTGCACCCTCTGACGCTGACGCTGACGAATCTGTCACTGAGGCCCCTCCGCCACTGCACGGTCGACATCCCCCGGGTCGAGTGCCGGTGCCCCCGCCCGAAGCCACAGAAAGTACTCGACGTTCCCCGACGGCCCGGGCAGCGGACTCGCGGTGACCCCCAGCACGCCCAGGCCCAGCTTCCAGGCCTGCGCGGCGACCTCCCGCACGGCCTCGGCCCGCAGCTCGGGGCTGCGCACCACACCGCCGCTGCCGAGCCGCTCCTTGCCCACCTCGAACTGCGGCTTGACCATCAGCACCAGGTCGGCGCCGGGCGCCGTGCACCGCACCAGGGCGGGCAGCACCAGGCCGATCGAGATGAAGGACAGGTCGCCGACGACCAGGTCCACGGGGACGTCGTCGATCAGTTCGACCGTCAGCTCGCGCACGTTCGTCCGGTCCTTGACGGTCACCCGCTCGTCGCTCTGCAGCGACCAGGCCAGCTGCCCGTAGCCGACGTCCACGGCGACGACGTGGGCCACGCCCGCGCGCAGCAGCACGTCGGTGAACCCGCCGGTCGAGGCGCCCGCGTCCAGCGCCCGGCGGCCCTCGACGGCCAGCCCGAGCGGCCGGAAGGCGGCGAGCGCGCCGGCCAGTTTGTGGCCGCCCCGGGAGACGTAGTCGGGGTCGTCGTCGTCCTTGAGGACGACGAGGGCCGCGCTGGTCTCGACCTGGGTGGCCGGCTTGGTCGCGGTGGTACCGCCCACGGTCACCCGGCCCGCGGCGATCAGCTGGGCCGCGTGCTCCCGCGAGCGGGCCATGCTGCGGCGTACCAGTTCGGCGTCCAGGCGGCGGCGTGCCACTCCTGCCACGTTCGGTTCAGCTCCTGTTTTCGTACGGTCCGGGGACGGGCTGTGCGTCCAGCGCCGTCAGCGCCTCGCGCAGTCCCCTGTGTACATCCTCGTACACCTCGACGTGCCCGTCCGCCGCCAGGTGGTCCGCGTCCGCGAGCCGCTCCAGGTGCGCGTCGATCGCGGGGTTCCCGGTGGGGGTGCGCACGAGGCCCAGCGGCGCGGGCCCGGCGGGCTCCGGGGGAACGTCCGGAAGGCTCCCGGACACTTCGTCGGTCATGCTCCCGACGCTACCCCGAACCACCGCCCCTGCCACGCGCGGCTCTGCGGTACGGTCAAGGGCACCATGGCTACGATCCAGGAGTGCCGCGCGGCACTCGACCGACTCTCCGACAACCTCGCGGGGGCCGACGGCGACGTGCGCGGCGCGGCCGCCCTCGACCGGTCCCTGAGCTGTCACATCACCGACCTCGACGTGACCTTCGCCGGCCGCCTCGAAGGCGGCCGGATCCGGGTGGACGCTCTCACCCCGGGCCCGCCCCGCTCCAAGGCCGAGATCCGGCTCGCGATGTCGGGCGACGACCTCCTCGCGATGGTCGACGGGCAGCTGAAGTTCGCCAAGGCCTGGGCCTCGGGCCGGGTCCGCCTGGAGGCCGGCTTCCGCGACCTCCTGCGCCTCAAGAGCCTCCTCTAGCCGCTCGGACCCCCGCCGTGAGGCCGTCAGACCCCCGCCGTGGCGCGGGCCTGCCGGGCCGCCGGGACCACCAGCGGCGTCCCGGTCTCCGGGTCGTCGATGACCCGGCAGCGCACCCCGAACACCTCTTCCACCAGCCCGGCGGTGACCACCTCGGCCGGCGGCCCCTCGGCGACGACCACCCCGCCGCGCAGCGCGATCAGGTGCGTGGCGTAGCGGGCCGCCTGGTTGAGGTCGTGCAGGACCGCCACCAGGGTCCGGCCCCGCTCCTCGTGCAGCCGGGCGCACAGGTCGAGGACCTCCAGCTGGTGCTGGATGTCCAGGTAGGTCGTCGGCTCGTCGAGGAGCAGCAGCGGGGTCTCCTGGGCCAGCGCCATCGCGATCCACACCCGCTGGCGCTGCCCGCCCGACAGCTCGTCCACGACCCGGTCGGCGAGTTCGGCGACCCCGGTGGAGGCCATCGACTCCAGCACGATCCGCTCGTCCTGCGCCGACCACTGCCGCAGCAGCCCCTGGTGCGGGTAGCGGCCCCGGGCGACCAGGTCGGCGACGGTGATCCCGTCGGGGGCGACCGAGGACTGCGGGAGCAGCCCCAGCGTGCGGGCCACCTGCTTCGCGGGCGTGGAGGTGATGGCCCGCCCGTCCAGCAGCACCCGTCCGGCGGTGGGCTTGAGCATCCGCGACAGGGCGCGCAGCAGCGTGGACTTGCCGCAGGCGTTGGGGCCGACGATCACCGTGAAGGAGTGGTCGGGGATCTCCACCGAAAGGTTCTCGGCGATGACCCGCTGGTCGTAGCCGAGGGTGACGTTCTCCGCGGTCAGCCGCTGCACCTGCGTACTCCTCGTTTCGGCCGGGCCGTGCCCGTCGGTGTGCTTCGTGTCCGTCATATCCGTCCCGCCTTGCGCTCCGTGACGAGCAGCCAGAGCAGGTAGACACCGCCGACCAGGCCGGTGACCACGCCCACCGGCAGCTGGTCCGCGCCGAAGGCCCGCTGCGAGGCCAGGTCGGAGGCCAGCAGCAGGACGGTGCCCATCAGCGCGCCGGCCAGCAGGTTCGGCCCGGGCGAGCGGGTCAGCCGCCGCGCCAGCTGCGGCGCGGCCAGCGCGACGAAGCTGATCGGGCCGGCGGCCGCCGCGGCCGCCGTGGTCAGCAGGACCGCCGCCAGCATCAGCAGCATCCGCGTCCGCTCCACCGGCACGCCCAGGGCGTACGCGGCGTCGTCGCCCATCTCGATCACCCGCAGGGCCCGGCCCTGCGAGAGGACCAGGGGGAACAGCAGCGCGCAGCTCACCAGCAGCGGCCACACCTGCTCCCAGTCCCGGCCGGCCAGCGAGCCGGTCAGCCAGACCATCGCCCGGGTCGCCTCGATGAGCTCCGCCTTGGCGATCAGGTACTGGATGACGGCGACGAGGACGGCGGAGGCGCCGATGCCGACCAGCACCAGCCGGTACCCGTGGATCCCCTTCTTGTACGCGAGGAGGTAGACCAGGGCGCCGGCCAGCACCCCGCCGACGACCGCGCCCAGCGCGACCTCGTTGGCCCCGCCCTTGAACACGGTGATGACGACGAGCGCGCCGACGGCCGAGCCGTACCCGAAGCCGAGCATGTCGGGCGAGCCGAGCGGGTTGCGCGAGACGGACTGGAAGACCGCCCCGGACATCCCGAGGGCCGCGCCCACCAGGATCGCGACCAGGACGCGCGGCAGCCGCAGGTCGTTGACGATGAAGTCGTCGGCCGGGGCACCGTTGCCCAGCAGGGTCTGGATCACGTCCCCGGGGGCTATCTCGAAGTCGCCGGTGCCGATGAGGACGACGGCCAGCACCAGCGTCGCGGCGATCAGCAGCAGCCCGGCGAGCAGCGCGCGCGGTTCGACGCGCAGTGAGGTCCCGCCGGGGCCGCGCAGGGTGCGCGGCCGGGCGGCCTTGCGGATCCGGATGTCGGTCACAGCTGGGCCATCCTCTTGCGCCGGACCAGGTGGATGAAGACGGGGCCGCCGATGAGCGCGGTGACGATGCCGACCTGGAGCTCGCCGGGCCGGGTGACGACCCGTCCGACCACGTCGGCGCCGAGCAGCAGCACGGGCGACAGGACGGCCGAGTACGCGAGCAGCCAGCGCATGTCGGGCCCGGTGATCAGCCGCGCGAGGTGCGGGATCATCAGCCCGACGAAGACGATCGGCCCGCAGGCGGCGGTCGCGGCCCCGCACAGCAGGGTGATGGCGGCCATCGCCGCGATCCGGGTCCGCGTCAGGTGCGCGCCCAGCGCCCGGGCGGTGTCGTCGCCCATGGCCATCGCGTTGAGGGGCCGGCCGAGCGTCAGCGCGAGCAGGGTGCCGGCCAGGATGAAGGGGGCGACCTGGCGGACGGTGTCCATGTTGGCCGAGGCCAGCGAACCCACCGTCCAGAAGCGGAGCTTGCCGAGGGCCTGGCTGTCCATCAGCTGGACGGCGTTGATGTAGCCGGCGAGGGCCGCGCTGGCGGCCGTACCGGCGAGCGCGAGGCGGACGGGGGTGGCGCTGCGGCTGCCGCCGAGCACGTAGACGAGGACGGAGACGACGGCGGCGCCGAGGAACGCCCACCAGACGAACTCGGACAGCGTGCTCGCCCCGAGGAAGCTGATGGCGGAGACCACGGCGGCCGCGGCCCCGGCGTTGACGCCGAGGATGCCGGGCTCGGCGAGCGGGTTGCGGGTCAGGGCCTGCATCACCGCGCCGGACAGGCCGAGTCCGATGCCGACCATCACCCCCAGAAGGGTGCGCGGGACCCGCAGGTCCCGTACGACCACGTCGTTGGTGGTGCCGCCGTAGTGGAACAGCCCGTGCCAGACGTCGTCGAGGGGCATGGCCCTGGCGCCGATGGCGATGCTCGCCACCGCGACCAGGGCCAGTACGGCGAGGGAGATCAGCAGGCCGGCGACGCGGCGGCCGTGGCGCGGACGGGCCACGGCCGGCGGCGGCGCGATCCGCTCGGTTTCGGGGGGACTCTCAGCCAACACGAAGGTTAGGTTAGCCTACCCTGCGCCCCGAATGATCCCCCGTACGGCCGAGCGCCCCCTTTCACCCCTTCACCACCCGAGTACGGCCAGCGCCTTCTCCACCTCGCCCGGGTAGACCCCGTCCCCGGCCTGCGACCAGGCCGCCGCGCACAGCGCCCGCAGCGCGTCGAGCCGGTCGCCCTCCCCGTCCGCGACCCGGATCAGCTCCAGGCCGGCGCCCGCGTGCGCCGCGCTCCAGCCGCCGCACGTCCAGGCACCCTGCCGCTCCGCCACCTCCGGCTGCCCGGTCAGCAGCCCGCGCAGGTCCCGGTCCACGTAGGTGGGCCGGTGCCGGGGCTCGGCCCGCAGCAGCTGCCCGGCGTCCGCCACCCCCGTCAGCACCAGCAGCGAGTCCACGTCCCCGTTGAACGCGCCCTCGATGTCGGTGTCCAGCCGGTCGCCGACCACCAGCGGCCGCTGCGCCCCCGTCCGCAGCACCGTCTCCCGGTGCATCGGCGGCAGCGGCTTCCCCGCCACCTGCGGGTCCGCGCCCGTGGCGATCCGCACGACCTCCACGGCGGCCCCGTTGCCCGGCGCGATCCCGCGCGCGCTCGGGATCGTCAGGTCCGTGTTGGACGCGTACCACGGCACCCCGCGGTTGATCGCGTACGCCGCCTCCGCGAAGCGCCCCCACTCCAGCCCGGGCCCGCCGTAGCCCTGGACCACCGCCGCGAGCCCCTCCTCGTCGGCGGACTCCACGGGCACCAGCCCGCGCTCGCGCAGCGCGACCCGCAGCCCCTCCCCGCCGATCACCAGCACCTTCGACCCCGGCTCCACCTGCTCCGCGATCAGCCGGGCCACCGCCTGCGCCGAGGTGATCACCTCGCCCGCCTCGGTCGGGATCCCCAGCTCGCACAGGTGCTCCGCGACCGCCTCGGGGGTCCGCAGCGCGTTGTTGGTGACGTACGCCAGGTGCATCCCGCCGGCCCGGGCGGCCGTGAGGGAGTCCACCGCGTGCGCGATGGCGTGTCCGCCCGCGTACACCACCCCGTCCAGGTCCAGCAGGGCCGTGTCGTACGCCTCGTGCAGACTCCGCTCACTGCCCGCGGGACTGGTCCTGCTCTGCCGGGTCATCTGGCCGCTCCTCAATAACCGTTCTCAAAACGCTCAGGACTGTGGTGACGCTTCACTGCTTGCGATCGATCTTGTCCGAGTTTGCACTACCCCGTCACTCCCCCGGCCATCCCGTATCGCGAGACGGGTCTTACCATGCACCAATGACCACACCTGGCAACGCGGAGCACGGGCTGCGCCTGACCCCCTTCCACGGACTGCGCTACGTCCCGGAGCGCGTCGGCAGCCTGGCGGCGGTCACCTCACCGCCGTACGACGTGGTCGTACGCCCCGACGGAGTCGACTACCTCGAATCCGCCGACCCGCACAACATCGTCCGGCTCATCCTGCCGCAGGCCGGCACCCCGGCGGCGCGCAACGAGCAGGCCGCCCGCACCCTCAGCGACTGGCTGGCCCAGGGCGTCCTCAGCGCCGACCCGCAGCCCGCCCTGTACGTCTACGAGCAGCGCCGGGCCGGCCTCCTGCAGCGCGGCGTCATCGGCGCCCTGGCCCTGTCCACCGCCGAGGACGGCGTCGTGCTGCCCCACGAGGACGTGATGCCGGACGTGGTGACCGACCGCGCGGGTCTGATGCGCGCGACTTCGGCCAATCTCGAACCCCTCCTCCTCACCTACCGCGGCGACGGCCCGGGCGCCGGGGCGGACGCGGTCGTCGAGGCCACCGCGGCCCGCGAGCCCCTGCTGTCGACGGTCACCGAGGACGGGTTCCGCCACAGCCTGTGGGCCGTCACCGACCCCGCCGAGCTGGCCGTGGTCACCGCCGACCTGGCCCACCGCCAGGCCCTCATCGCCGACGGCCACCACCGCTGGGCGACCTACCTGCGCCTCCAGGAGGAGCACGGCTCGCCGACCCCCTGGGACTTCGGCCTGGTCCTCCTCGTGGACACCGTCCGCTACCCGCTCCAGGTCCGGGCCATCCACCGCATGCTGCGCCGGCTGCCGCTCGCCGAGGCGCTGGCGGCGGTCGAGGGCTCCTTCCGGATCCGCCCGGTCGACGGCCCCCTGCCGCTGGCGCTGGAAGCCCTGGCGGACGCCTCGGAGCGCGGCAACGCCTTCCTGCTGACCGGCGACGGCACCTTCCACCTGGTCACCGACCCCGATCCGGCCCTGCTGGAGCGCACCGTGCGCCGCGACCGCCCGGAGGCCTGGCGCCGGCTGGACGCCACGGTGCTGCACGCCTCCCTGCTGGACGCCCTGTGGCAGGTCCCGGACGCCCCGGACCACATCGCGTACATCCACGACGCGGCCGCGACGGTCGCCATGGCCGAACGCCACGGCGGCACCGCCGTGCTGCTGCACCCGGTCCGCGAGGAGGTCGTACGGGACCTGGCCCGCCAGGGCGTCACCATGCCCCGCAAGTCGACCTCCTTCGGCCCGAAGCCGGCCACGGGCCTGGTCCTGCGCAGCCTGGGCTGACGGCCCGCCCCTCCTCCGGACATGCGAAAGGGCGGCACCCCCGCGGGGGTGCCGCCCTTTCCCGCGGCCTCAGACCTTATGAGGGTCAGGCCTTGTCGCGCGCCTCGCGCTCGTCGTCCTCGACGGCCACGATCTCGTCGGTGAGGTCGACCTCGGCGTCGGAGCCGGCGACCGGCTCGTACTCCTCGTCGTCCTCGTCGTAGTACTCGGTCTGGTCGGCGGCACGCTCGGCGGCGGCCACCTCGGCCGAGTCCTCGTCCTCGTCGTCCTCGTCACCGAGGTCCTCGACGTCCGCGTCGTCCTCGGGCGCGGAGGCGTCCACGAACTCCACGCCGTCCAGCTCGGCCAGGCGGTCGGAGGCGTCCGTCGCCCCGTCCTTGTCGGCCTCGAGGGTCTTCGCGAACCACTCGCGCGCCTCGTCCTCACGGCCGGCGGCCAGGAGTGCGTCCGCGTACGCGTACCGCAGGCGGGCGGTCCACGGCTGCACGGAGTTGGAGGCGAGCTCGGGGCTCTGCAGGGTCACGATGGCGGCGTCGAGCTCGCCCATGTCCCGGCGGGCGCCGGCGGCGACGAGACGCATCTCGACCTGCCCGGCCTTGTCCAGCTTCTGCACCTCGGGCTCACCGGCCATCGCCAGCGCCCGCTCGGGGCGGCCGAGGCCGCGCTCG
>NZ_JBFBGN010000112.1:0-23629 GCF_040684675.1 Streptomyces sp. NPDC089915
CCGACCACCCCGGCACCGCCCTCGTCGAGATCTACCAGAACTGCAACATCTTCAACGACGGCGCCTTCGAAGCCCTCAAGGACAAGGACCAGGCCCAGGAGGCCGTGATCCGCCTGGAGCACGGGCAGCAGATCCGCTTCGGCGCCGATCTGGCCAAGGGCGTCATCCGCAACGAGCGGACCGGGGACCTGGAGGTGGTGGCCGTCACCGCGGAGAACGAGTCGCGCATCCTCGTCCACGACGCCCACGCCACCACCCCCACCACCGCCTTCGCGCTCTCACGCCTCGCCGACCCCGACACCCTGCACCGGACGCCCATCGGCGTCTTCCGCAGCGTCGAGCGGCCCGTCTACGACACCCTCATGGCCGAGCAGCTGGAGACCGCGGTCGACCAGCGGGGCAAGGGGGACCTGGCGACGCTGCTGACCGGCAGCGACACCTGGACCGTGGTCGGCTGAGCCGGCGCTGCCCCACGACGGCACACGAGCCCGGATCCCGTTCCACGGGGTCCGGGCTCCGCCATGTCCGCCGCCGATCAATCCGCCCCCGATCGGGCACTTTCTAAAAGTTAGCGCTTTCTGTACGATAGTGGAGCACCCGCACCCACCACAGGAGCGCATCATGAGCATCGTCGTCACCGGAGCCACCGGATCCCTCGGCCGCCTCGTCGTCGAGGAGCTGCTGGCCCGGGTCCCCGCCACCGAGCTGGCCGTCCTCGTGCGCAGCGAGGAGAAGGCCGCCGACCTGGCAGCGCGCGGGATCGAGGTACGGGTCGGCGACTACGACGACCCCGCGAGCCTGGACGGCGCCTTCCGCGCCGGCGACCGGGTACTGCTGATCTCCGGCAGCGAGGTCGGGCGCCGCGTCCCGCAGCACACCGCCGTGATCGAGGCGGCGAAGGCGGCCGGGGTCGCCCAGCTCGCCTACACCGGGATCCTCGGCGGGCCCGAGGCGGACTTCGAGCTGGCGGCCGAGCACAAGACCACCGAGCGGGCCATCCTCGACTCCGGCCTGCCCTACACCTTCCTGCGCAACGGCTGGTACCACGAGAACTACACCGCCCAGCTGGCCTCCGTCCTGGAGCACGGCGCGGTCGTCGGCAGCGCCGGCGAGGGCCGGGTCGCCTCGGCCGCGCGGGCCGACTACGCGGCGGCGGCCGCCGCGGTGCTGACCGGCGAGGGCCACCTGGGCCGGGTCTACGAGCTCTCCGGGGACACCGCCTGGAGCCTGGCCGAGTACGCCGCCGAGGTGGCGCGGCAGTCCGGGCGCGAGGTCGCGTACTCGGGGCTGCCGGGCGACGCCCACCTGACCGTCCTGACGGGCGCCGGGGTGCCCGAGGGGTTCGCGGCGATCCTCGTCGACGTGGACGCGGCGATCTCGCGCGGCCGGCTGGCCGGGACCAGCGGCGACCTGGCGCGGCTGATCGGACGGCCGACGACCCCGGTCGCCGAGGCCATCACCGCCGCCCTCGCCTGAGCCCGCGACGGCTCCGGGGCGGCCCGGCACCGTTCCGCAATGTCATGAGTATCTCCACCGAACGGGCATGACAGCAGCCCCGCGCGGCGATACCGTCGTGAGGTTGTGAGATTGGCCGGAAGTAGCACTGGAGGTCCCGTGAAGGCGGAGAACGAGCAGCGCACGGGTCTGCTCTACGGATTCGGCGCGTACGGGATGTGGGGGCTGGTCCCCCTGTTCTGGCCCCTCCTGATGCCGTCCGGGGCGATCGAGATCCTGGCCCACCGCATGGTGTGGTCGCTGGCCGTGGTCGCGGTGGCGCTCCTCGCGCTGCGCCGCTGGAGCTGGATGGCCGAGCTGGTGCGCCAGCCCCGCAAGCTGGGGCTGACCGCGCTGGCCGCGTCCGTGATCAGCGTGAACTGGGGCCTGTACATCTGGTCGGTCAACAACGGCCACGTGGTGGAGGCCAGCCTCGGCTACTTCATCAACCCGCTCGTCACCATCGCGCTCGGCGTGCTGGTGCTCGGCGAGCGGCTGCGCCGGGTCCAGTGGGCGGCCGTCGGGGTGGGCCTGGCCGCCGTCGTGGTGCTGGCCGTGGGCTACGGGAGGCCGCCGTGGATCTCGCTGGCGCTGGCCTGCTCCTTCGCCACCTACGGCCTGATCAAGAAGAAGCTCGCCATGGGCGGCCTGGAGTCGCTGACCGCCGAGACGGCTCTGCTGTTCCTGCCCGCCCTCGGCTACCTGCTGTGGCTGGGGATGGAGGGCCGCTCCACCTTCACCTCACAGGGGCTCGGGCACTCCGCGCTGCTGGCCTCGACGGGGCTGGTCACCGCGATCCCGCTGATCTGCTTCGGCGCCGCCGCGATCCGGGTGCCGCTGTCCACGCTGGGGCTGCTCCAGTACCTGGCGCCGGTGTTCCAGTTCGCCCTGGGCGTCGTCTACTTCCACGAGGAGATGCCGCCCGAGCGCTGGGCGGGCTTCGGCCTGGTCTGGGTCGCGCTGGTCCTGCTGACCTGGGACGCGCTGCGGACCGCCCGCCGCTCCCGGGCCCGGCTGGCCGGCGCCGGGGCCCAGGCGGCGGCCGCCGCGGAGGCCACCGCCGCACCGGCGCCGAGCCGCGAGCCCGCGTAACCGCTCCCCCGCTCCCCCGGCGCGGCCCCGGCCGTCCCTTACGCCCCGACGATCCCCGGTACGGACCCCCGTACCGGGGATCGTCCGCATTCCGAACGACTCTGACCGGATTGCGCTCTTGACGGTCAGTCATGCTCTCGCTGAACATCAGGCTCGCACTGACGCACTAACGCTCACCTGCACGATTCCCACACGTTCCGTCCCATTCCCCGACGGTTCATCCCCCACGGAATCCCGGAGCCCCCACATGAGCCTGTCCGTCTCCCGGCGCCTGACCGCCGTGACCGCGATCGCGGTCGCCGGGCTGTTCGCCTCCACCGCCCCCGCCGCGCTCGCCGCGCCCTCGCAGCCCGCGGCCGCCGTGCCCGCCGCCCTCGCCGCCGCGCCGACGCCGCCCGACATCCCGCTGGCCAACGTCAAGGCGCACCTGTCGCAGTTCCAGTCGATCGCCACCGCCAACGGCGGCAACCGCGCCCACGGCCGGGCCGGCTACAAGGCCTCGATCGACTACGTGAAGGGCAAGCTGGACGCGGCCGGCTTCACCACCACCCTCCAGACCTTCACCTCCAGCGGCGCCACCGGCTACAACCTGATCGCCGACTGGCCGGGCGGGGACCCGAACTCGGTCCTGATGACCGGCTCCCACCTGGACTCGGTGACCGCCGGCCCCGGCATCAACGACAACGGCTCCGGCTCGGCGGCCGTGCTGGAGACGGCGCTGGCCGTCTCGCGCGCGCAGCTCCAGCCCACCAAGCACCTGCGCTTCGGCTGGTGGGGCGCGGAGGAGCTGGGCCTGGTCGGCTCGCAGTACTACGTGAACAGCCTGCCGGCGGCGGAGAAGTCGAAGATCTCCGGCTACCTGAACTTCGACATGATCGGCTCGCCGAACCCGGGCTACTTCGTCTACGACGACGACCCGACCATCGAGCAGACCTTCAAGACGTACTTCGCGGGCCTGAACATACCCACGGAGATCGAGACCGAGGGCGACGGCCGCTCCGACCACGCGCCGTTCAAGAACGCGGGCGTCCCCGTCGGCGGCCTGTTCTCCGGCGCCGACTACACCAAGACGGCGGCGCAGGCCCAGAAGTGGGGCGGCACCTCCGGCAAGGCCTTCGACGCCTGCTACCACGCCTCCTGCGACACCACGGCGAACATCAACGACACCGTCCTGGACCGCAACTCCGACGCCATCGCCTACGCGATCTGGAACCTCGGCGCCGGCACCCCGGTCCCGCCCGGGCAGTCCTTCGAGAACACCGCCGACGTGAACATCCCGGACTCCCCCGGCGCCGCGGCGACCTCGCCCGTCACGGTCTCCGGCGTGAGCGGCAACGCCCCGGCCACCACCAAGGTCGACGTGAACATCGTCCACACCTACCGCGGTGACCTGGTGATCGACCTGATCGCCCCGGACGGCACGGCGTACCGGCTGAAGAACTCCTCCAGCTCGGACTCGGCCGACAACGTGGTCGCGAGCTACACGGTGAACGCGTCGAGCGAGGTGGCCAACGGGGTCTGGAAGCTCCAGGTCAAGGACGTGGCGGCGCAGGACACCGGCTACATCAACAGCTGGAAGATCACCTTCTGACGGGTTCCTCGATGAGGGCGCGGAGCTGCTCCGCCACCGCGGCGACGTCCGCGCGGCCCAGCTTCGCGTCCTCCACGAGGTCCCCGAGCTCCTCCGGCGAGGGGAGCTGCCGCGCACCGGCCACCCGCAGGTACGAGCGGGTGGCGGCGGCCGCGTAGAACTCGTTCATCGGGGATTCCAGCGCCGGGCAGACGGCGAGGGTGTGCAGGAACGCGGCGGCCCGCCACGCGGTGTCGGGGGCGGGCTGCTCGGGCACCAGCACCAGGTCGTTCTGGTGCCGGGCGACGGCCGCGGCCACCCCGGAGGGGTCCCACACGGCGGGATCCGAGGGCAGATGGTGGGCCAGCGCGGTCCAGGCCCACTCCATGGTGATCTTCAATTGCCGAACCGCTCCTGGAAGTAGCCCCAGTGGTCCGCGAACTCCTCTATCCCGGAGAGGAAGTTCTTCCGGTCCTCGTCGAGTTCGCGCTCGGTGACCTCGGTGATCAGCGCGGTGACCGTCGTCCCCAGCGCCGCCGCGCGCGCCTTGAGCCGGTCGTGGAACTCCTCGTCCAGGCGGATGGTGACGTGTCTCGACATGGCCCTCACGGTACAGCGGCCGCGCTGTACGCAGGAGGGGAACGGCACAGGGGTGGCCCGGGACACACGTCCCGGGCCACCCCCGTCGCCGCGCCGGCCGCCGGCCGGCCGGACCGGCTACTTGGCGGAGTCGGCCGTCTTCACCAGCTGGTCCTTGGTGACCGCGCCGACGTAGACCTTGCCGTCGTCCGTGATCAGGGCGTTGACCAGGCGGGTCGACAGGATCCGGCCCTCGCCGAACTTCCCGTGGACCTTGTCCCCGAGGGAGTTCAGGAACTGCTTGGCCTCCTTGGGGGTGTTCTTGTCGTTCTCGACGTCCTTGAGGCTCTTGCCCGCGCCGGAGTCGATCCGCGCGACCGTCGACCAGCCCTCGCCGAGGACCTTCACGTCTCCCTTGCCGTGCTCCCCGCCGGCCAGCCCGCCGAAGCCGGGCAGGGACTCCAGCGCCTTGAACCGCTCGTCGTCCTTGGCGTCCTTGCCTGCCAGGCCCGGGTGCGAACCCTCGGTGACCTTCGCGCCCTTGGGCGCGGTGAAGGTGAAGGAGTCGGCGGCCGGCTTGCCGAAGTCGATCTGGGTGAAGCCCGCGTCGACGATCGGCTTGCCGCCCTGGCTGGACAGCAGCTGGACCCGCAGCGGCACGCCGTTCTTGGCGTCGACCGCGATCTGGACCGACCCGACGGTGGAGCCGGACTGCTTGGGCTTCAGCACCAGCTGGTAGGCGTCGCGGCCGGCGATCTGCGCGGTGTCGCCCACGCTGATGTCGGTGGTCGGACCGGCGTTCTTGAGGATCTCCTGGGCGACCTGCTGCGGGGAGGCGGCGAGCCGGTCGCCCGTCTTGTGGTCCTGGCCGGCGCGGTCGGACTTGTCGTGGAAGGCCTCGTTCGACTTGCTGTCGTAGCCCCAGACGTCGTTGCCGTTGTGGACGAGGGTGTACTCGTCCTTGCCGTCCAGGACCGTGAGCTTCTGGCGGTCCGGGCCGTCCGCCGCGACGCGCAGGGTGTGCGTGCCGTTGGCCAGCTGCGCGATCTTGTCCTCGGGGTTGGCGGAGCCGCCCGTCACGCCCGCGCCGCCCAGCAGCCCGGTGGCCAGGCTGGGCAGGCCCAGGTCGGTGGTGATCCTGGCGCTGCCGGAGAGCTGCTGCGTGTCGGAGGCCGCGACCTTCTCGATCAGCTGCTGCGCCGTCACCTTGGGCAGGTCCGGGCCGCCGGCGTTGGCGAAGGCCGGGACCATCGCGACCGTCGCCGCCGCGACCCCCGCCACCGCGACCGGTACGGCGTACCGCGCGGCCTTGCGCGAGGTCTTCGTGTTCGCTGCCATCTCTGAGCCCTGCCCTCTTGTCCAGGGCGGCGACCGTTGTCGCCGCACTCACCCGATCCGGTGGGGTTTCGATGGATCCATCTGACCAAAACGGCGGGCGCGGGGCGTCAGTCCCCGGGATCAACTCCGCGTACGACCGTGGGATGACACGGGAAGGGCCCCCCTCCCCCGACCCGTAGGGGTCGCGGGGGCAGGGGGGCCCGTTCCGCGGTTGCCTCGGCGGGGCTCAGCCCGCGCGGTGGACCACCGCGTCGCACAGCTCCTCCAGGGCCGACTTCGCGAAGCAGTCCGGCAGCGGGGCGAGCATGGCGCGCGCGTCCTGCGCGTACTGGATGGTGTCGCGGCGGGCCTGCTCCAGCGCGGGGTGCACCCGCAGCCGGGAGAGCACCTCGGCGTGCCGGGCGTCGTCCGTCAGGTCCCCGTCCAGGAGGCGGACGAGCTCCAGGTCCTCCTCGCGGCCCTCGCGCTCGGCCGTTTCCCGCAGCAGCAGCACGGGCAGCGTCGGGATGCCCTCGCGCAGGTCGGTGCCCGGGGTCTTGCCCGACTCGTGCGAGTCGGAGGCGATGTCGAGGACGTCGTCGGCCAGCTGGAAGGCGGTGCCGAGGCGCTCGCCGTACTGGGTCAGGATGTCGACCACCGACTCGTCGGCCCCGGACATCAGCGCGCCGAAGCGGCCGGAGACGGCGATCAGCGAGCCGGTCTTGCCGGCGATGACGTCCAGGTAGTGCGCGACGGGGTCGCGGCCGTCGCGCGGACCGGCCGTCTCCAGGATCTGGCCCGTCACCAGCCGCTCGAAGGCCTCCGCCTGGATGCGCACCGCCTCGGGCCCGAGGTCCGCGAGGATGTGCGACGCACGGGCGAACAGGAAGTCACCCGTCAGGACCGCCACCGAGTTGCCCCAGCGGGCGTTCGCGCTCTCCACCCCGCGGCGGACGTCCGCCTCGTCCATGACGTCGTCGTGGTAGAGCGTGGCCAGGTGGGTGAGCTCCACGACCACCGCGGAGGGCACGATGCCGGGCGCGTAGGGGTCACCGAACTGCGCCGCGAGCATCACCAGCAGCGGCCTGAACCGCTTGCCCCCGGCGCGCACCAGATGCTGCGCGGCCTCGGTGATGAAGGGGACTTCGCTCTTGGTGGCCTCCAGCAGACCCGCTTCGACAGCGGCCAGTCCGGCCTGGACATCGGCCTCAAGAGCCTGGTCCCGCACGCTCAGTCCGAACGGCCCGACGACGGTCACGAGGGGTACTCCTGTCTGCTGACGATCCGATGACGATCACATGGATTGTCAATGTGTCGCTGCCATCACTCAAGCCAGCGTATCGGGTCTGTTTTCGATCACGCAGAGCACCTGCCCGGCAGCGGTCCGGCGGTCCTCCGGGAGACACGCGCGCACCGCCCGATGCGCACCGGTATGTTCAGTGAGAGCCGAAACAACCGGAGAATCTGTTTTGTCCAGAATGACGACGACCGACATGGACGGGCCCGGGGAACCGGGGGCCGATCCGTCCCCGCCCTCGCCCCCCGAGGACGACCGCGGCTTCCTGGGGCACCCCCGGGGCCTGGCCGTGCTCTCCGGGCTGGAGGTCTGGGAGCGCTTCTCCTTCCTGGGCATGCAGGCCATCCTCGTCCTCTACTTCGCCGACGCGGTGGCCCACGGCGGCCTGGGCATGGACCCGGGCACCGCCGCCTCCGTCTCCGCCGCCTACGGGACCATGGTCTACCTCGTCTCCGTGGCCGGCGGCTGGCTCGCCGACCGGATCCTCGGCTCCTACCGCGCCGTCCTGTGGGGCGGCGTCCTCATCGCCTGCGGCCACTACGCCATGGCCGTGCCCACCGCCGCCATGACCTGGACCGGGCTCGGGCTGATCAGCGCCGGCACCGGCCTGCTCAAGCCCAACGTGGCCAGCATGGTCGGCCGGCTGTACCGGACGGACGACGACCGGCGCGACGCCGGATTCGCCCTCTACTACATGGCCATCAACACCGGCGCCTTCGCCGGACCCCTGATCACCGGCTGGCTCGGCGAGCACCAGGGCTGGCACTGGGGCTTCTCCGCCGCCGCCGTCGGCATGACCGCCGGCCTCGCCCAGTACGTCCTCGGCCGCCGCCGGCTGCCCGGACGCGACGGCTCCGCCCCGTACGCCCTGGCCCCCGAAGCGAAGCGGACGGCCGTCCGGCGGATCATCGCCGGGGGGCTCGCGCTCGCCGCGCTCGCCACCCTTCTGGCGGCCATCGGCTGGTTGACGATGCCCCGGTTCGTGGACCTGCTCACCCTCGTCTCGGTGATCGCCCCGGTGGTCTACTTCACCGTCATGTTCCGCAGCCCGCGCGTCACGGCCGCCGAACGCGGGCGGCTGCGCCCGTACGCGGTGCTCTTCCTGGCCTCGGTCGCCTTCAACTTCATCCTCTTCCAGGCCTACTCGACCATGATGCTGCTGGCCTCGACGAACGCCCGGACCGAGATCCTCGGCTTCCACTTCCCCGCCGGCTGGTACGCCTCGGCGCTCGGCGCCTTCGAGGTGGCCCTGGCGCCGGTGGTCGCCGGACTGTGGGTGCGGATGGGGCGCCGCCAGCCGCACGCCTCCAACAAGATCGCCATCGGGGTGGTCCTGGGCGGCCTCTCCTTCCTCCTCATGGTCCTCCCCACCTCCGGGCACGGCGCGGACGGCGGATTCACGATGGCCGCGTGGTGGATCATCGGCTCGTACCTGCTGCTCGGTCTGGGTGACGTCCTGCTGGAGACCTCCGGGATGTCGGCCACCACCAAGCTCGCGCCCTCGGCGTACGCCGGCCAGACCATGGCCCTGTGGTTCCTCTCGCTGGCCCTCGCCAACGGCATCCAGGCCCAGGTGGTCAAGGTCTACGGCCACGTGTCCACCCCCGTCTACTTCGGCGTGAACGGAGCCGTCGCGGTCGCGGCGGGCCTGGCCGTGATCGCGGCGGCGCCCTGGCTGCGCCGCACGATGCACCCCGTCCACTGAGGCGTCCACCGAGGGAGCGTGACCGAACCCCCATGATCATCCGCACCGAGTTCCCCTACGCGACCGTCCACGAGGATGTCCGGATCCCGATGCCCGACGGGGTGGAGCTGTACGCCCGGATCTGGCGCCCGGTCACGGACGAGCCCGTCCCGGCCCTGCTGGAGTACCTCCCCTACCGGCTGACCGACTGGACCTCCCCCCGCGACCGGCAGCGCCACCCCTGGTACGCCGGACACGGCTACGCCTCCGTACGGGTGGACGTGCGCGGCCACGGGTGCAGCGGGGGCCGCCCCGGCGACGAGTACGACGCGCGCGAGCTCGCCGACGGGGTCGCGGTGGTGGAGTGGCTGGCGGCGCGGCCCTGGTGCACGGGCGCGGTCGGCATGTTCGGGATCTCCTGGGGCGGCTTCAACAGCCTCCAGATCGCCGCCCTCGCGCCGGAGGCCCTCAAGGCGGTGGTCACCGTCTGCTCCACCGACGACCGCTTCGACAACGACGTGCACTACATGGGCGGCTCGGTCCTGGCCGTCGACATGCACGCCTGGTCGGCCACCATGCTCGCCTTCGCCGCCCGCCCGCCGGACCCGCTGTACGCCGGCGACGGCTGGCGGGAGCGGTGGCTGGACCGGCTGGAGGGCCTGGAACCGCTGATCCACACCTGGCTCGCGCACCAGACCCGCGACGACTACTGGCGCCACGGCAGCGTCTGCGAGGACTACGGGGCCGTCCGCGCGGCCGTCCTCGCCGTGGGCGGCTGGCACGACCCCTACCGGGACACGGTGCTGCGCCTGGTCTCCGCCCTGCCCCCGGGCCGGGTGCGGGGCCTGATCGGCCCGTGGTCGCACCAGTACCCGGACCGGGGCCTGCCCCCCGGCCCGGCGATCGGCTTCCTCCAGGAGACCCTGCGCTGGTGGGACCACTGGCTGAAGGGCGAGGACGACGGCGTCATGGACGAACCGCTGCTGCGCGCCTGGATCAGCGACTCGCACCCCCCGGCGACCACGTACGGGGAACTCCCGGGCCGCTGGGTCGCCGAGCGGACCTGGCCGTCCCCCTCGGTCGTCCCCGTCTCGTACGGCCTCCAGGGCGCGCCGGTGACCGTGGCCTCGCCGCAGCACACCGGGATGGACGCCGGACGCTTCTTCCCCTTCGGCAACGACGCCGACCTGCCGCCGGACCAGCGGGAGGAGGACGCGAAGTCGGCCTGCTTCGAGTTCCCCGTGCCGGCCGAGCCGGTGGAGGTCCTGGGCCGCCCGTCGGTCACCCTGCGGCTGCGGATGGACGTCCCGTACGGCCAGGTCGCGGCCCGCCTGTGCGACGTGGCCCCGGACGGCGCCTCGACCCTGGTGACCCGGGGCGTGCTTAACCTCTCCGCCCGGCAGGGGCGGGAGCGGGCGGTGCCGTGGCCCGCCGGCGCCTGGGAGGACGTCACCTTCGAGCTCAACGGCATCGGCCACCGCTTCCCGCCCGGCCACCGGATCCGCCTCTCGCTCTCCTCCGCGTACTGGCCGTGGATCTGGCCCCGGGCCGGCTCCCAGGCCGGCTGGACCGTCGACCCGGCGGGCAGCACCCTGGAACTCCCCGTCCGCACGGCCTCCCGGACCTCCGAGGGGATCGTCTTCGAAGCCCCGGAACAGGCGGAGCCGCTGGGCGTCTCGTACCCCGCCACCCTGGACGACCCGCGCCCGGAACGCCTGGTCGTACGCGACGTCGCGCGCGGCACCTGGCGCCTGGAGGTCGACCCCCGCTACGGGGGCACCCGGATCTACCCGGACGGGCTGGAGTACGGCGAGGAGGCGGCCGAGCGGTACGAGATCCAGCAGTCGGACCCCCTCTCCGCCCGCACCCGCTCCGACTGGCGGATCCGCCTCCACCGCCCGGACCTGGGCTGGGACGTCCGGATCGAGACCCGCTCGGAGATCTCCTGCGACGAGGGCGGCTTCACCACGTCGAACGAGGTCGTCTGCCGCGAGGGCGCGGAAACCCTCTACCACCGCACCTGGCAGCGCCGCCTGCCGAGGGCGGCGGGGTGAGACCCGCCGTCTCCCCGCGAGGGGTCGGGGGCGGGCCTCACCCGTAGAGCCGCTCCAGTACCACCGCGATGCCGTCCGCCTCGTTCGACAGGGTCACCTCGTCCGCCACGGCCACCAGTTCGCGGTGCGAGTTCGCCATCGCCACCCCGTACCCCGCCCAGGTGAACATCGGGACGTCGTTCGGCATGTCGCCGAAGGCGATCGTCGACGACGGGCCCACCCCCAGCGCCTCCGCCGCCCGGGCCAGGCCGCTCGCCTTGTCGATGCCCGGCGGCTGGAGTTCGACCGTGTGCTCGCCCGCCATGGTGACGTTCACCAGGTCGCCGACCACCGCGCGCGCCACCCGGGTCAGCTCGTCGTCGTCCAGCCTCGGGTGCTGGAGCAGGACCTTGGTGATCGGGGCCGACCACAGGTCCCCCCGCTTCGGCACCCGGACCGTCGGCAGGTGCGGGTGCCACATCCGGTAGCCGGGCCCTATCAGCATCTCCGCGTCCAGGCCCTCCTGGTTGACCGCCGTGTACACCTCGCCGATCTCCGCCTCGATCTTGCCGAGGGCCACCTCGGCCAGCCCCCGGTCCATGGAGACGGAGTGCAGCAGCAGTCCGCGCGCCGCGTCGTACACCTGGGCGCCCTGCCCGCACACCGCGAGCCCCGTATACCCAAGGTCATCCAGGACGTGCCGGATCTGGGGGACCGGGCGGCCGGTGACGACGATGTGGCGGGCGCCGGCCGTGCGCGCCGTCGCGAGCGCCGTGCACGAGCGGGCGGAGACGGTGTCACCGGCGCGCAGCAGAGTCCCGTCCAGGTCGGTGGCGATCAAGGCATAGGGGAGGGCGGAAGTCACGGCGCCAAGGATACGGACCCCCTTGGACAAGTCCTACAAATAGCGCCCGAATCCGGCCTCCCACAGACCCCATGCGCCACGTAACGTGTCAGCCAGCCCCCGGGACACCCCCGGACCGCGTCGAAAGCGAGGCAGTACCCCATGCCCCAGCAGAGCCCCCTCGATGTTCCCGAGGGCGACCCGTTCGGGCCGCACAACCTCCCCTACGGCGTCTTCTCCACCCCGGGGGAGCCGGAGCGCCGCCGGGTCGGCGTGCGGATCGGCGGGTACGTGCTCGACGCGGGGGCCGTGGCCGTCGCGCTCGGCTCCCCGTACGCCGGGCTGCTCGCCCAGGGTTCCCTCAACCCGCTGCTGGCCGCCGGCCGCACCGCCTGGCGCGACGTGCGCCGCGCGCTGACCGCCTGGGTCACCGACCCGGGCCACCGCGCGACGGTCGAGCCGCACCTGCTGCCGCTGGACGGGGTCGAGCTGCACCTGCCGTACGAGGTCGCCGACTACGTCGACTTCTACGCGAGCGAGCACCACGCCACCAACGTCGGCCGCATCTTCCGCCCCGACGGCGACGCGCTCACCCCGAACTGGAAGCACCTGCCGATCGGTTACCACGGCCGTTCCGGGACGATCGTCGTCTCCGGCACCGACGTCGTGCGCCCCTCCGGCCAGCGCAAGGCGCCCGCCGACCCGGCGCCCGTCTTCGGCCCGTCGGTCAAGCTGGACATCGAGGCCGAGGTCGGCTTCGTCGTCGGCACCCCCTCGGAGCTGGGCCGCCCGGTGGGCCTCGGCGACTTCGAGGAGCACGTCTTCGGGCTGTTCCTCCTCAACGACTGGTCGGCGCGCGACGTCCAGGCCTGGGAGTACGTGCCCCTCGGCCCGTTCCTCGGCAAGTCCTTCGCCACCTCCGTCTCCGCCTGGGTGACCCCCCTGGAGGCCCTGGACGCGGCCCGGGTGGCCCCGCCCGCCCGGGACTTCCCGCTGCTGCCCTACCTGGACGACTCCGCCACCGACCGCCCCGGCGGCTTCGACCTGCACATCACCGTGTCCATCAACGGGCAGGAGGTGGCCCGGCCGCCGTTCGCCTCCATGTACTGGACGGCCGCCCAGCAGCTGGCCCACATGACGGTCAACGGCGCCTCCCTGCGCACCGGCGACGTGTTCGGCTCCGGCACCGTCAGCGGCCCGGAGGTGGACCAGCGCGGTTCGCTGCTGGAGCTCACCTGGAACGGCCGCGACGCGATCGAGCTCGCCGACGGCAAGCGCACCTTCCTGGAGGACGGGGACACCGTCACCCTGACCGCCTGGGCCCCCGGCCCGGACGGCACCCGCGTCGGCCTCGGCGAGGTCACCGGCCGCATCGTGGGCACCCGCTAGTCCACCAGCTGAGCGGCGGGGTGGCGGATCTTCCCACCACCCCGCCGAAACCGCAGGTCACAGCGCTGCATTCGGGCCCGTCGGTGGCGCAATACCGCTGCAACACCACTCACCCCGCACCGCCGGTACGTTCCCTGCCATGCCAGCCGAACGGACCTCCCCGCACACCGCCCCGGTCGCCGCCGCGCGCCGCCGGCGGCTGCGCGCGGACCAGGCGCGCCAGCTCGCCGACCTGCTGCGCCACCAGATCCTGTCCGGCGGCTACCCCGGCGGGACCCTCCCCCTGGAGGACGTCCTCGCCGCCGACTACGGCGCCGGCCGCAACACCGTCCGCCAGGCCCTCGACCTGCTGCGCGGCGAGCGCCTCGTGGAGCGCCGCCCGGGGGTCGGGACCGTCGTCGTCTGCGAGAAGTACCCGCACGGCCTGGACCGGCTCCAGGGCCTGGCCGAGACCCTGCACGAGCACGGCGAGGTCACCAACGAGGTCCGTACGGCGGGCCCCGTCCGCGCCCCCGCCCCCGTCGCCCGCCGCCTGGGCCTGCCCGAGCACTCCGACGTGCTCTACATCGAGCGGCTGCGCCGGCTGAACGGCCTGCCGCTCTCCCTCGACCTGACGTACGTCCCCCTGGACGTCGGCGCCGGGCTGCCCGACTGCGACCTGGAGCACACCGACGTGTTCCGGCTGCTGGAACGGCTCACCGGCCAGCCCCTCGGCCACGCCGAGATCACCGTGGAGGCCGTCAACGCCGACGCGCACTCCGCCGCCGTCCTCCAGGCTCCGCGCGGCGCCGCCGTCCTGATGCTGGAGCGGCTCACCCACCTCGCCGACGGGCGGCCCGTGGACCTGGAGTTCATCCGCTTCCGCGGCGACCGGATCACCATGAGCGGCCTGCTGCGCCGCGCCGTCTGACGCCCCCGAGCAGCCCCCTTCCCCCCCCCTTCCCGGAGACAGCCATGCCCGTGGTCCCCCAGCGCGCCGACGTGCCCGTGACCGTCGACGCCTCCCTGTGCATCGAGGGATGCACCCTCTGCGTCGACATGTGTCCGCTCGACTCGCTCGCGATCCGCGAGAGCGACGGCACGGCCTACATGCACGTCGACGAGTGCTGGTACTGCGGCCCCTGCGCCGCCCGCTGCCCCACGGGCGCGGTGACCGTCAACATGCCCTACCTGCTCCGGTGAAAGGCCCCCAGACCATGCGCGTCCCGCGTCCGAGGGCCCTCGCGCCCGCACTCGTCCTGCTGCTCGCCCCGCTGGCCACGGCCTGCGGCGGCGGGGCCTCCGCCGCGGACGGCGCCCCGAAGACGGTCACCGTGACCGTCGGCTACCAGTCCAAGACCATCAACACCGTCACCGCCGGCACCCTGCTGCGCTCCCTCGGCTACTTCGAGGAGGAACTGGCGGCGCGCGGCAGGCGCGACGGGGTCACGTACAAGGTGGACTGGCAGGACTACGCCACCGGCGCCCCCATCACCGCCCAGATGACCGCCGGGAAGATCGACATCGGGTCGATGGGCGACTTCCCGCTCCTGATCAACGCGGCCCGCGGCAAGGAGCTGAAGCAGCCCACCCGCCTGGTCTCCGTCACCGGCTACAACCTGCGCGGCGGCCTCAACACCGTGGTCACCGCGCCGGATTCGAAACTGGAGTCGCTCGCCGACCTGCGCGGCAAGAGGGTGTCCACCAGCGTGGGCTCCGCCGCCGACGGCACCCTCGTACGGGCCCTCCAGCGCGCCGGGATCGACCCCGAGAAGGGCATCCAGAAGCTCAACCAGCAGCCCAGCGTGGGCGCTTCGGCCCTCCAGGCGGGCAGCGCGGACGCGCTCTCGCAGTTCGTGGCCTGGCCGGGGCAGCTGGCCTTCGAGGGCAAGGCCAAGGCCCTGTACGACGGGGCGGAGCTGAACCTGCCGACCTTCCACGGGGTCACCGTCCGGGAGAGGTTCGCCACCGAGCGGCCCGGGGTGCTGGACGACTTCCTGCGCGCCCAGCGCCGGGCCACGGACTACCTGCGCACCCGGCCGGTGCCCGCCGCCGAGTCGGTGGCCAAGGAGACGGGCCTGCCGGCGGAGGCCGTCTACCTCTACAACGGGGCGAACGGCATCGCCACCTTCGACCCGGCGCTGCGCCCGGAGCTGATCGGGGCGCTGAAGCAGGACGTGTCCGTGTTGAAGGACGCCAAGCTGGTAGGCGACGTGGACGTGGACGCCTTCGTGGACCCCGAGCCGCTGAAGCGCCTCGCGGCCGCGGGCGGCCCGGCGTACCCGCTCGCGGCGCCCGCCCGGCCGGAGCTGTGGCTGAAGGGGCAGGAGACCACGACGGCGTACGACTCCCCGCGCGAGCTGCTCAGGGCGGCGCGCGGGGCGGAGGTCCGGGCGGCGTACGTACCGGACGCGGTGACGGGCACCCTCTGGTTCGCCGACCGGGCCGTGTGGGTCGCGGAGGGCGCCGAGCTGCGGGCCTTCGTCACGGCGGCGGGCGCCCGCGCGTACGTCGGGCTGCACCAGGGCTCCGGGGCGCGGATCGTGAGCTACGCCGAGGCCTCCGGGCTCGCCGGATGACCGGCCGCCGGCGGTTGCTGCGGGCGGGTTCGCTCGTGGCGGCGCTGCTGCTGTGGCAGGCGCTGACCTCCCTCGACGTGAACCTGTGGCTGCGGTTCGAGCAGTTCCCGACGGCCGGGGAGGTGGCGGCCGAGCTGGTGCGGCGGGCGCAGCGGGGCGAGTACTGGACGGACCTGGCGGACAGTCTGCGCCGGATCGTGACGGGCTTCGCGCTGGCGGCCGTCCTGGGCGTGGCCACGGGCACGGCGATCGCACGGTCGCGGCTGGTGTCGGACCTGGTGGGGCCGGTCCTGGAGGTGCTCCGGCCGATCCCGGCGATCGCGCTGGTGCCGGTGGCGATCCTGCTGTTCCCCTCGAACGAGCAGGGCATCGTCTTCATCACCTGCGCGGCGGCCTTCTTCCCGGTGCTGGTCTCGACCCGGCACGCGGTGGCGGCGCTGTCCCCGGTGTGGGAGGAGGCGGTGCTCACGATGGGCGGCGGACGGTGGCGGGTGCTGCTGTCCGTGGTCCTGCCGGGGGCCCTGCCGGGGATCTTCGGCGGGCTGTCGGTGGGGATCGGGGTCTCGTGGATCTGCGTGATCTCGGCGGAGATGATCTCGGGCGAGTACGGGGTCGGGTACCGGACCTGGCAGGACTACACGGTCGTGGACTATCCCGGGGTCTTCGTCGGCATGGCGACGATCGGCGCGCTGGGCTGGCTCACGGCCACGGCGGTGGAACGCCTGGGCCACCGCCTCACCGCCTGGCTCCCCCGCCCGGCCACCGCCCCGGCCGGGCCGCCCGCCCTCCGGCGCCCCTTCCCGAACCCGGGGGCTACGCCCCCGGACCCCCGCGCCTCAAACGCCGGCGGGGCCGTCTTCGAGCCCGCGCGGCGATTGAGCGCACCCGGCGCGGAGCGCCGGAACGGGGTCCGGGGCGAAGCCCCGGGGAACGGCGGAAGGGCGGGTAGGGGACCGGCCCCGCAGGGCACGACCACCGGAGGTACCCGGACATGACCACCCCGACCACCACCCAGGAGGGGACCGGCGCGGCCCTCGCCCTGCGCGCAGCCCGCCTCGGCCACCCCGCCACCGGCCCGGTCCTCGACGCCGTCGACCTGACCGTCGAGCCCGGCGAGGTGCTCGCCGTCGTCGGCCCCTCCGGCTGCGGCAAGTCGACCCTGCTGCGGACCCTCGCCGGACTGCTCCCGCCCCTGGCCGGCACCGTCGAACAGGACGGCCGCCCCGTCACCGGCCCCGGCCCCGACCGGGCCCTGGTGTTCCAGGACGACGCCCTGCTGCCCTGGCGGACCGTACGGGCCAACGTCGAACTGCCCCTCCAGATCCGCAAGGTCCCCCGCGCCGAACGGCGCCGGACCGCCGCCGACTGGCTGGAGCGCGTCGGCCTCGCGGCGCACGCCCACAAGCTCCCCCACCAGCTGTCCGGCGGCCAGCGCCAGCGCGTCCAGCTGGCCCGGGCCCTCGCCGCCCGCCCCCGGGCCGTCCTGATGGACGAACCCTTCGGCGCGCTCGACGCCCAGACCCGCGCCGGGATGCAGGACCTGCTGGTGGACGTCCTGGCCGGTACCGGGGCCACCGTCGTCTTCGTCACCCACGACGTGGACGAGGCCCTCCACCTGGGCGACCGGATCGCCCTGCCGGCCACCGGCGAGGTGCTCCCCGTACCGGCCCCGCGCGACCGCACCGCCACCCACCCCGAGCTGCGCGCGCACATCCTCTCCTCCCTCTGACCCCGAACCCGACCCCGACCCCGACCTCTGGAAGGCAGTACACCGTGGACATCCCCGCGATCGGCGACGCCGAGGAACTCTCCTGCGACGTCCTCGTCATCGGCGGCGGCACCGCCGGCACGATGGCCGCGCTGACCGCCGCCGAGCGCGGGGCCAGGGTCCTGCTGCTGGAGAAGGCGCACGTCCGCCACTCCGGCGCCCTCGCCATGGGCATGGACGGGGTCAACAACGCCGTCATCCCCGGCCGGGCCGAACCGGACGACTACGTCGCCGAGATCACCCGCGCCAACGACGGGATCGTCGACCAGTCCACCGTCCGCCAGACCGCCACCCGCGGCTTCGCGATGGTGCGGCGGCTGGAGTCGTACGGGGTGAAGTTCGAGAAGGACGAGCACGGCGAGTACGCGGTGCGCCGGGTCCACCGCTCGGGCTCGTACGTGCTGCCGATGCCGGAGGGCAAGGACGTCAAGAAGGTGCTCTACCGGCAGCTGCGCCGCCGCGAGATGCGCGAGCGGATCAGGATCGAGAACCGGGTGATGCCGGTGCGGGTCCTCACCTCCCCGGAGGACGGCCGGGCCATCGGGGCGGCGGCCTTCAACACCCGTACCGGGGCGTTCGTGACGGTGCGGGCCGGGGCGGTGGTCCTGGCGACCGGCCCCTGCGGCCGGCTCGGACTGCCGGCCTCCGGGTACCTGTACGGGACGTACGAGAACCCGACCAACGCCGGGGACGGCTACGCCATGGCGTACCACGCGGGCGCGGCGCTGACCGGGATCGAGTGCTTCCAGATCAATCCGCTGATCAAGGACTACAACGGTCCGGCGTGCGCGTACGTCGCCAACCCCTTCGGCGGCTACCAGGTCAACCGGCACGGCGAACGGTTCGTGGACTCCGACTACTGGTCGGGGCAGATGATGGCCGAGTTCGCGGCGGAACTGGCCTCGGACCGGGGCCCGGTGTACCTCAAGCTCAGCCACCTGCCCGAGGAGTCGGTGGCCGCGCTGGAGTCGATCCTGCACACGACGGAGCGGCCGACGCGCGGCACGTTCCACGCGGGGCGCGGGCACGACTACCGCACGCACGACGTCGAGATGCACATCTCGGAGATCGGGCTGTGCGGCGGGCACTCGGCGTCGGGCGTCCGGGTGGACGACCACGCCCGCACCACGGTGCCCCGGCTGTACGCGGCCGGTGACCTGGCCTCCGTACCGCACAACTACATGATCGGGGCGTTCGTCTTCGGCGATCTGGCGGGCGAGGACGCGGCGCGGTACACGGCGTACGAGGGCGAGCTGCCGGCGGATCAGCTGGCGGCGGCGCACGAGCTGGTGTACCGGCCGCTGCGGCATCCGGACGGGCCTCCGCAGCAGCAGGTGGAGTACAAGCTGCGGCGGTTCGTGAACGACTACGTGGCCCCGCCGAAGTCGGGCGCGAAGCTGTCGCTGGCCGTGGAGGCCTTCACCCGGATGAGCGGCGAGATCGAGGAGATGGGGGCGCTGACCCCGCACGAGCTGATGCGGTGCGCGGAGGTGTCCTTCATCCGGGACTGCGCGGAGATGGCGGCGCGGGCGTCGCTGGCGCGCACGGAGTCCCGCTGGGGGCTGTACCACGAGCGGCTCGACCATCCGGAGCGGGCGGACGCGGACTGGCTGTACCACCTGGACCTGCGCAAGTCGGCGTCGGGCGGGATGGAGTTCACGGCCCGGCCGGTGGAGCCGTACGTGGTCCCCGTCCCGGAGTTCGCCCCGCCGGGCGGCCCGTCACGACCGCTGGGCGAGGTCGAACCCCTGGACGTGGCGACGGCGGGCCCGACGAAGTCCGCCCCGAGGGCACGCGGGGGTCAGGCACCGGGCGGTCCCGCGGCGGGGGTGGGGGGCGGCGGCTCCGGCACCGGGTCCGGCGGGACCGGCTCGGAGGCGGACACCGGCTCGGGCTCGGGCGGCGGATCCGCCACCGGCACCGGGTCCGGGTCGCCGCGGATCCTGGAGGTGCTCGCGCTCGCCGAGGAGGCGCCCGGGCTGGCGGTGCTGCACGGCTACCTCACCGACCCGGATCCGGCCGTGCGGGCGGCGGCCGTCGCCGCCGTCGGGGAGACCGTGCCGGGCGGGGCCGGGCCGGCGCTGGCCGGGCGGCTGCGGGACGCGGATCCCGGCGTACGGGCCGCCGCCGCCGGCGCGCTGCGGGAGCTGCTGGAGGTGCTGCCGGGCGACGCGGAGCTGGACGCCGGGCTGCAGGAGGCCCTGGCGGTGGACGACCGGGTGGTGCGGGCGGCCGCGCTGGAGGGGCTGCGCGCGCTGCGGCTGGGCGACGCCCCGCTGTACGCGCGGTCGCTGGCCGACCCCGATACGGAAGTCCGGGTGCAGGCCGTCCGGGCGCTGGTCTCGGTGGACGCGCTCGGGGAGCTGGCGGCGGCCGCCGGGGACGGGGCCCGCGAGGTGCGGGTGGCCGTCGCGAAGGGGCTGGCGGCGGTCGCCGGGGAGGGGACCGGGACGCGGGCCGCGCTGGCGCCGCTCCTGGACGACCCGGACCCGCTGGTGCGGGGGGCCGCGCTGGGGGCCCTGGCCGCCACGGGCTGCCCCCCGCCGTACGCCGGCACCGCCACGGCGGCGCTGGCGGATCCCGCCTGGCAGGTCCGCGCGGGGGCGGCGGCCGCGCTGTCGGCGGCGGACGCCGGGACGGCCGTGCCGGCGCTGACCGCGGCCCTGTCCGCCGACCCCGACGCGGACGTCCGCAAGGCGGCGGTACTGGCCCTGCTGGCCCACACCGATTCCCCGGCGGCCCGCGAGGCCCTGGCCGGTGCGGTGAAGGACCCCGACGCCGACGTCCGCGCCTACGCGAGCCGCGCCGCCTGACCCACACCCACCCGGCGGGCTTCCGGCAAGGCCCCGCGCCGGCGGGCCCCGGCCCTCGCCCGCATGACCCGGCGGCCCCGCCCGCCCGGCGCACCCCGCTCCCCGCCGCGCGGCGCCGGGCCCGCCCGCACCGCTCGGCCGGCCCGGCACGGCAAGCCGGCCGCGCGCTGGCGGGCCTGGGCCCTCGCCCGCACCACCCGACCCGCCGGACACCACCCGACCCGCCCGCACCGGGCGCCGCGTGCCTACGCCGGGCGCGCCGTCCGAGTGGCGGGGCCCGTGGGCGGCGGTGACGCTGCCTGCATGGCCCCTCGTACCGGCAGACTGCTCCCCCTCGCCCTCGCGGCCGCCGCCACCCTGGCGGCCGCGCCGTCCGCGCCCGCGGCCGCCGGCGCGCCCAGGCCCCGGCTGACGCCCTCCGCCCAACTGGCCCTGGCCTACCGGGCGACCGCCAAGTACCACCAGCACGGCGTCGGCGTCGCCGCCGGCTACGTGCCCGACCAGTACTGCGTGGTGAACCCGAACGGCGGCTCCGGCGCGCTGGGTTACCCGCACTTCAACCACGCCTACGACGGTTCCGTGGACCCGGCGAAGCCCACCGCGCTGCTCTACGAGGGTGACGGGAAGGGCCACTGGAACCTGGTCGGCCTGGAATGGATGGTCGTCGACAAGGACGGCCGCACCGACACCGACGACGACCGCCCCAGCCTCTTCGGCGAGCCCTTCAAGGGCCCGCTGCCCGCCCGCTACAAGGGACAGAAGGTGCACTACTCGCTGCACCTGTGGCTGTGGAAGGACAACCCGTCCGGGCGGTTCGAGCCGTTCAACCCGAACGTGGTCTGCCGCCCCGGCACCACCCGCCCCCGCCCGGCCACCCCGGTCGCCCCGGCCGTCGCCCCCTCCCCCGCGGCCACCTCCCCGTAGGGCCCCCGTTCGGCGGCCCGCCGCGTGCACGGCCCGCGCCCCGCCGGGATGGTGGAACGACAGCCCCTCCGGGACCCCCGAACACCAGGAGCTCCCATGCCCGCAGCCCGCGGCCTCAAGGCCCTGTCCGCCTGTGCCGTCGCCGCCGCCTCCGTCGTCCTGGCGGCCCTGCCCCCGGCGCACGCCGTGGACGGTCCGGCGCCCGACCCGCACGACGCGAAGGCGATGCGCGACATGGCCACGGCCATGGCGGTGACCGCCAAGTACGTGGACGAACGGGAGGCGATCAAGGACGGCTACGTACCGCACGGCAAGGAGTGCATGACCAACCCCTTCGGGGTGGGCGCCATGGGCTACCACTACGTCAAGGAGTCCAACTGGGGTTCGACGGACCCCGCCCGCCCGACCGCGCTCCTCTACAGCACGGAGAAGGACCGCAACGGCCGCCGCAGGCTGGAGACGGTGGAGTGGATGTCCGCCGACCGGGACCAGGACCTGAAGACCACCGACGACCGGCCGACCATGTTCGGGCTGCCCTTCGACGGGCCCATGCCCGGCCACTGGGAGGGCATGCCCAAGCACTACGACCTGCACATGTGGGCGTACCGGGACAACCCGGCGGGCCGCTTCCACAACTGGAACACCGCCCTGAAGTGCCCCGGCACCACCGCCTCCACGAAGCCCGACCCGGCGCACGCCCACCACGGCTAGACCGGCCCGGACGCACGAGGGCCCGGCTCCCCGCGGGGAACCGGGCCCTCGGCCTGTGACGGGGTCAGCGCACGAAGGTGCTCGCGTGTCCGGCCAGGTCCAGGAAGTACTGCGGCGCCAGGCCCAGCACCAGGGTGACGGCGACGCCGACCGCGATGGTGGTCATCGTCAGCGGCGAGGGCACCGCCACCGTCGGCCCGTCGGCCTTGGGCTCGCTGAAGAACATCAGCACGATCACCCGGATGTAGAAGAACGCGGCGATCGCCGAGGAGATCACACCGACGACGACCAGCGCCCCGGCCCCGCCCTCGGCGGCCGCCTTGAACACGGCGAACTTCCCGGCGAAGCCGGACGTCAGCGGAATGCCGGCGAAGGCCAGCAGGAACACCGCGAACACGGCCGCGGTGAGCGGCGAACGCCGCCCGAGCCCGGCCCACTTCGACAGGTGCGTGGCCTCGCCGCCCGCGTCGCGCACCAGCGTGACCACGGCGAACGCGCCGATCGTCACGAAGGAGTAGGCGCCCAGGTAGAAGAGGACGGACTTGACGCCCTCCTCCGACGTGGCGATCACACCGGCCAGGATGAACCCGGCGTGCGCGATCGAGGAGTACGCCAGCAGCCGCTTCACGTCGGTCTGCGTCACGGCGATCACCGCGCCCGCGAGCATGGTGACGATCGCGACGCCCCACATCACCGGCCGCCAGTCCCAGCGCAGCCCGGGCAGGACCACGTAGAGCAGGCGCAGCAGGGCGCCGAAGGCGGCCACCTTGGTCGCGGCCGCCATGAAGCCGGTCACGGGGGTGGGGGCGCCCTGGTAGACGTCCGGGGTCCACATGTGGAAGGGGACCGCGCCGACCTTGAAGAGCAGGCCCATCAGGATCAGCGCGCCGCCGATCAGGAGCAGCGCGTCGTTGCCCATGGTGGAGGCCAGCGCCGGGTCGACGGTGGCGACGGTGCCGTCGACCACGTCCGCGATGGCGGCGTAGGAGACGGAGCCGGCGTAGCCGTAGAGCAGGGCGATGCCGAAGAGCAGGAACGCCGAGGAGAAGGCGCCGAGCAGGAAGTACTTGACGGCCGCCTCCTGCGACATCAGCCGCTGGCGACGGGCGACGGCGCAGAGCAGGTACAGCGGGAGGGAGAAGACCTCCAGCGCGATGAACAGGGTCAGCAGGTCGTTGGCCGCCGGGAAGATCAGCATCCCGGAGACCGCGAACAGGGCCAGCGGGAACACCTCGGTGGTGGTGAACCCGGCCTTGACGGCGGCCTTCTCGCTGTCGCTGCCCGGTACGGACGCGGCCTGGGCGGCGAAGGAGTCCACCCGGTTGCCGTGCGCCTTGGGGTCGAGGCGGCGCTCGGCGAAGGTGAACACGGCCACGACCGAGGCCAGCAGGATGGTGCCCTGGAGGAACAGCGCCGGGCCGTCGACGGCGATGGCGCCCATGGCCGCGACGTGCGCCTTGGTGCCGCCGTACCCGCCGGCGGCGAGGCCGACGACCGCCGCGAAGGCCGCGGCGAGGGAGGCGACGGCGAGGAACACCTGGACGTAGTAGCGGGAC
>NZ_JBFBGN010000113.1:0-23599 GCF_040684675.1 Streptomyces sp. NPDC089915
CGGCCCGGGGATCCCCGTCCGGGCGAGCGTGACCGCGTTCGGGCCGGTCCTGCTGTCGAAGGTGCTCCAGCTGAACCAGACGCAGGAGCAGTCGCCGCAGGGCGGCGAAGCGCCGTTTAGCACCCGCCGCCGGAGCCGCACTCAACGAATCCCAAAGGATCTTCGAGTCACCGTCCTCAGGATGTCCCCAAGAGCCCACCCCACTTCGCAGAACGAGGACGAACATGCTCGCCGAGATGCTCGCCAGGTCCGGTAAGTCGCTGCTCAAGGACACGCCGCCGGACGGCCGCCGCTACTGGGCCGCCCGCTTCTGGGACCGCGAGGCCGCCGAACAGCACCCGCTGCTGCGTGACCACTTCCTGGCCCAGAAGGACACGATCGCCGGCTACCTGAAGAAGTACGGGGCCGAGACCGAGCGGGTCCTGGAGTTCGCCTGCGGTACGGGCGACTTCACCAAGCTGGCCGCCGAGAACACCTCGGCCGGGGCCATCACGGCGCTGGACATCTCCGCGCAGGGCCTGGAGATCGTCCGGGGGCGGGTCAGCCACGAAGGCCTCGACCTGGTCTACGGCGACTTCTGGGCCGAGAACAAGGTCGGCACCGCGGACCTGGTGATGTGCGTGGACGCCATCCACCACCTGGGCGACGTGCGCCAGGTGCTGGAGCGGATGAAGACCTTCGTCGCCCCGGGCGGTGTGCTGGTCGGCAACCTGTGGACGGGCGACAACTTCCACGCCTTCGAGCGCCAGCGCTACGGCACGCTCAACCACCTCGGACGCACCGCGGGCTTCTTCGGCACCGCCGCCGCGATCCGCCTCTCCAACGGCCGCCTGCGCACCGGCGCCTACCGCACCCAGCTGATCAACAGCTGGGAGGGCGCGTCGATCCTGCGCGAGGTCTTCGGCGAGGTGCTGGAGCTCGACGTGCACCGGTACTTCACGTCGTTCGTGGTCAAGCCGTAGTACGGCGACGGCAAAGGAGGGGCGGTCCCGGCGGACCGCCCCTCCTTGCGTCGTACGGGCCGGGTCACCCGGTGGTGTGCGCCCGGGCGGCGACGGCCTCCAGCAAGGCGGCCTGGCGGACGATCCGCTCGTGCTCGCGGGCGTGCCCGGCGGGCCGCGCCGTCAGGTCCGCGAAGTGCCGCAGGGCGTTGGCCCACTGGTCGTCGGCGGCGAGCGTGCGCTCTTCGACGTGGTCCTGGCGTTCGATCCGCAGCACCGGCCGGGTGCCGGCGGGCGGGGTGAAGGCCCAGCTCAGGGAGATCCGGCCGGACTCGCCCCACAGGGCGTAGGTGTTGCGGTAGGCGTGGGCGAAGCCGAAGGAGCACTGCGCGGCCAGGCCGTCGGCGTCGGCCAGCAGGGCGGTGCCCGCGACGTCGACGCCGGCTTCGGGGTCCATGCCCAGGGTGGAGCCCAAGACGGAGACGTCGTCGCCGAGGAACAGCTGCGCGGCCCTGACGGGGTAGCAGCCGGCGTCCAGGAGGGAGCCGCCGCCGAGTTCGGGGTGGTGGCGGATCGTGGAGCGGTCGGCGAGGGGGAAGCCGAACTCGCCGGTGAACAGGCGGGGGCGGCCGATCGCGCCCTCGGCGACGAGCCGGCGGACCTCCGCGTGCTGGGTGTGCCGCAGGAAGGTGAAGTTCTCCATCAGCAGCAGGCCCCGGTCGGCGGCGAGGGCGGTAAGGCGGCGGGCGGCCGCCCCGGTCGCCGTCGCCGCCTTCTCCACGAGGACGTGCTTGCCGGCCTCCAGGGCCGCCGTGGCCCACCGTTCGTGCAGGGCGATGGGGAGCGGGAGGTAGACGGCGTCGACGTCGTCGCGCTCCAGGAGCCGCTCGTAGCCGGTCACCGCCTCCACCGCGAACCGCTCGCCGAAGGCGCGTGCCTTCTCGCCGGTGCGGCTGGCCACCGCGGTCAGGCGCAGCCCGGCGGCGCGGACGGCCGGGATCGTGCGGCGGGCCGCGATGTCGGCGCAGCCGAGGACACCGATGCGCAGGTCCCCGCCGCTCACCAGCGCACGTCCAGGCGCTCGGGCCGGGGGAAGGCGGTGGCCAGGTGCCAGGTGAGCTCCTTCGCGGGCCGCGCGAGGCGCAGTTCGGCGCCGCGCGCGACCAGGGCCTCCAGCAGGACCTGGAGTTCGATGCGGGCGAGGGGGGCGCCGAGGCAGAAGTGGATGCCCGCGCCGAAGGCCAGGTGCTGGTTGTGCTCCCGGTCGAGCGCCATGCGGTCCGGGTCGGGGAAGACGGAGGCGTCGCGGTTGGCGGCGTTCATCAGCGGGATGACGGCCTCCCCGGCGCGTACGGTGACCTCGCCGAACTCGACGTCGCTCGTGGCGATGCGCAGGGAGCCGAAGCCGGAGGCGACCTGGCTGTAGCGCAGGGCCTCCTCGACGGCGGCGGGGATCCGCTCCGGGTCGGCGAGCAGCGCCGCGTAGTGCCCGGGCTCGTCGAGCAGGTGCAGGAGCAGGTGGGAGACGGCCGCGGTGGTGGTGTGGTAGCCGGCCACCAGCAGGGTCATCGCGAAGGTCAGCAGCTCTTCGGTGCTGAGGGCGTCCTCGTCCTCCTGGGCGCGCACGAGGCGGGTGAGCAGGTCGTCGCCGGGGGTCGTGCGCTTGGCGGCGATGAGCCCGGCCAGGTAGCCCATGAGGTTGCGGGCCGACTCCTGGGCGGCCGTGGCGGCCGCGGCGTCGGCGGGCTTGCCGCCGGCGACGGTGAGGATGCCGTCGCTCCACTGCCGGAACCGGTCCTGCTCCTCGGCCGGGATGCCGAGCTGTTCGCAGATGACCCGGATGGGCAGGGGCAGGGCGAGTGCGGTCAGGACGTCGGCCTCGCGTGCGCCGGCGGCCAGCATGGCGTCGACGAGTTCGTCGGCGATCTGCCGGACGCGGGGGCGCAGGGTGTTCATGTGGCGCTGGGTGAACTCCCCCGAGACCAGGCGGCGCAGCCGGGTGTGGTCGGGCGGGTCCATCGTGACCAGCGAGCTGGAGCCGCGGTGGATGGGCAGCAGGCGGGGCGCGTCGGGGGCCGTCGCGGCCTGCTTGCTGAAGCGGCGGTCGGTCAGGGCGGTGCGGACGTCCTCGTAGCGGGTGAGCAGCCAGGCGGTGTGCCCGCCGGGCAGCCGTACCCGTGCCACGGGTTCCTCGGCGCGCAGCCGGGAGTAGACGTCGAGTGCCTCGCCGGGCGAGGTGACGGGGAAGGGGAAGGTCCGGTCGGTACCGGTTGCGGCCATGGGGCGCTCCTGGATCGGGGGTGGCCCGGTGACGGGCCCGGTGCCGCCATCGTGCGGCGCCGCGATCCGGATCCGTTGGGGGGTGGTTGTGGCCCGCCTCCCGCCCCGGCCGCCGCCCGCCGTCCCCGGCCGTCTCACCAGTCGACGGGCCGCCGTGCGCGCAGGAAGGCCCCGGTGGGTCCGGAGTCGGGGAGGGTGGCGGCCCAGGCGACGTCGGCGGCGGCCTCGTCGGGGGTGGTGGTGGCGCCGGGCATCATGCGGGTGCGGACGCGGCCGGGGTTGACGGCGTTGACGAGGACTCCGCGGTCGCGGGTGGCGGTGGCGAGGAGGACGGTCACCGCGTTGAGGGCGGCCTTGGAGACGGAGTAGGCGGGGGTGGCGGCGTTCAGGCCGTGGCTGAAGGCGCCGGTGCCGCTGGAGAGCATGACGACGCGGCCCCAGCCGCGTTCGAGCATGGCGGGCAGGAAGGCCTGGGAGACGCGCAGGGCGCCGAGGGTGTTGACGGCGAGGGTGTCGGCGACGCGGTCCACGGGGACGCGGTCGGGCGGGGTGCCGTCGTCGAGGAGGACGCCCGCGTTGTTGACGAGGATGTCGACGGGGCCGATGTGCCGGCGGGCCGCGCGGACGGAGTCCTCGTCGGTGACGTCGAGGACGGCCGGGCGGGCGCCGGGCCCGAGGAGGCGCGCGGTCTCCTCGGCGGCGGCGTGCGAGCGGGCCGCGGTGACCACGGTGTGGCCGGCGGCCAGCAGGTGGCGGCTGACGGCGAGGCCGAGGCCCCGGTTGGCCCCGGTGACCAGGGCGGTGCGGGCGCTCACGCGGCGCCCAGCCGGTCTCCCAGGGCCCGGGTCAGCAGGGTGAGCTGGTGCGGGTCGGGGTCGCAGGGCAGCAGGACCAGCTCGTCGCAGCCGGCCCGGGCGTACTCGTCGGCGGCCGCCGCCACGGCTTCGGGGGTGGTGAGGGCCTCGCCGATGAGCCGGCGGGCGTAGGGGCCCGTGCCGTAGCAGCCGCCGAGGTACCCCTCGGCGCGGGCCTCGGCCCGCTCGCCGAGGGCGAAGTAGGCGAGGGCGACCACGCGGGGGCGCCGGATGCGTCCGGCGTCCTCCCAGGCGCGGTCCAGGCGGGCGAGGCGGGCGGCGAAGGGTTCGGCGGAGCCGCTTCCGGAGATCCAGCCCCGGGCGTGGCGGGCGGCGCGGCGCATGGCCGCGTCGGAGTGCCCGCCGATCAGCAGGGACGGTCCGCCGCCGGGCAGGGAGGGGCCGATGGGGCCGGTGGCGCCGGGTCCGTCGCCGCCGTCCCAGATGTCGCGCAGGCAGCCGATGAGGGTGTCCAGGTCGCGGCCGCGGGTGCGGTACGGGGTACCGGTCGCGGTGTAGTCGTCCTCGCGGCCGCCGACGGCGATGCCGAGGGTGAGGCGGCCGCCGGAGAGGCGGTGCACGGAGGCGGCCTGTTTGGCGAGGACGGCGCCCGTGCCGCGGGTGGCGGCCAGCAGGACGGTGGTGGCCAGCCCGATGCGGCGGGTCACGGCCGCCGCGGCGGCGAGGGTGACGAGGGGCTCGTAGTTCTCGTAGACGATCCGGTCGAGGACGGACAGGCTCGCGTAGCCCGACTCCTCGGCCTGGACGGCCCAGCCGAGGAGTTGCTCCGGACTGGTCCCGGGGATCATCGCGGGCAGACCGACACCGATGTGCATACCGAGGCTCCCGGCATTCGAGGACGAGGTTCCGGCCGATCGTGGCCGGTCCGCTTCGAGGGCGTGTGGGGGGCGGATCTCGGCCACGGCTCGAACGGGTGTGGAACGGTCCTTGAAGGGGGGCTCCGACGCTGGCCGGGGCGCTGTGCGCCCCGCCCCGCCGCCGCCGTGCCACCGCGGCCGTGCGGTCGCGGCGCGTGCGCCGGCGGCGGGCTTCCCCTGTTCTGACCTGCCCGGAAAGGCAAGCAGTCCCCTATGAGAAACCGCACCGCGCCCTTCATCAGGCGCGCCCTGGCCTCCGGCGCCGCCCTCGCCGCGCTGGCGGCCCCGCTCGCCCTGGCCTCCCCGGCCTCGGCGGCCCCCGTCCCGTACGCCGCCTCGTACACCGCGCAGGCCCGCGCGGCGGTCGCGGACGTGCAGGCCGTCCGGGACGCCGACGGCACCTACCGGCTGACGTGGACCTCCACCCTGCCGGGCCGTCCCGTCCGGGTGTACGCCTCCACCGACCCCCGGCTGCGCCCCTCCGGCCGCCGGCCGGTCACCGTGACGACCGACGGATCGGTGTCGGTGCGCGGGCTCGACCCGCTGGCCCGCTGGTACTTCGCGGTGCTGCCCGCCGGCGGCACCGGGACGACGACGGCGGTCCGGGCCGTGACGCTCGACGGCGTCACCAACTCCCGTGACCTGGGCGGCTACCCGGCGGGCGACGGGCTCCGGACCAAGTGGGGCACCGTCTTCCGCTCGGCGCGGCTGACGCCGGCGACCGAGACGGGCAAGCGGCAGCTGGCCGCCCTCGGCCTCACCGAGGTGGTGGACCTGCGCAGCACGGCGGAGACCGCCCGCGAGGGCCTGGACCCGCTGCCGGCGGCGACCGCGCACATCGCCGACCCGGTCGGCGACCCGGACCAGGCCGTGCCGCCGTCCTTCCCGCCGTCGGGCGACCCGATCGCCGACAACTACCGGCTGTTCGTCACCAACCCGAACCTGCGGGCGCAGTTCGCCGACGGGCTGCGGCGCGCGGCCGACGGCGCGCAGCGGCCGCTGATGTTCCACTGCACCGGCGGCAACCACCGCACCGGCTGGATGTCGGTGGTCCTGCTGGAGGCCCTGGGCGTGCCCGACGCCACCGTCCGCCAGGACTACCTGCTGTCCCCCAACACGAGCGACGCCTATCTGGACGCCGCCTTCGACCAGGTCGTACGGGACTACGGCTCGTTCTCCGGCTACCTGTCCCAGGGGCTCGGCATCACGCCCGACACGCTGGCCGCGCTCCGCTCCGCCCTGCTCGAACGCGTGTGAGGCGGCCGGTATGAGCATCGACACGCCATCCGTGCGCGAGACGGAGGTCCTCGTCGTCGGCGGCGGCCCGACGGGGCTGTCGGCCGCCGTGTTCCTGGCCCGGCAGGGGGTCGCCGTCACCGTCGTCGAACGGCATCCGGCGGCGCTGCGCCACCCCCGCGCGCGCAGCATCAACCCGCGCACCGCGGAGCTGCTGCGCCAGGCCGGCCTCGGTGACGCGGTCTCCCGCGAGCACGGGTACGAGAGCCAGCTGCCGTCCGTGCACCTGCTGCGCGCGGAGACCCTCGCCGGCCGGGAGACGGGCCGGGCCGAGCAGCGGCCGCCGGCCGGCGCCGAGGGGCTGGGGGTGAGCCCCGCCTCCTGGGGCATGATCGACCAGGACCGGCTCGAAGGGGTGCTGCGCGCCCGCGCCGAGGAGCTGGGCGCGACGGTGTGCTTCGGCCACGAGCTGCTCGGCCTCGACCAGGACGCGGACGGGGTCACCGCGCGGGTGCGCGGCGCGGACGGCGGCCCGTACACGGTGCGGGCGGCCTACGTGGTCGGCGCGGACGGGCACGCGAGCCGGGTGCGCGAGGCGGCCGGTGTCGCCCTGCGCGGGCCCGGCACGCTGAGCCATGTCGTCAGCATGGTCTTCGACGCCGATCTGAGCGGTCCGTTGCGCGGCCGCCACGACCCCGGGCGGGGCCGGTTCATCGCCTCGTGCCATCTGAGCACCCCGGCCGACGGGACCGTCCTCTTCCCGCACGGTGCGCCGCACCGCTGGGTGTTCAACACCCCGCTGTTCCCCGAGCGCGGGGAGCGGGTGGAGGACTTCGACGACGAGCGGTGCGCGGCGGTGATCCGGGCCGCGATCGGCGTGCCCGGCCTGCCGGTGGCGCTCGTCCCGCAGCTCGCCGACGGGACGAAGGTGCTCGGCTACCGCATCGGCGCCGCCCTGGCCGAGAGGCTGTGCGCGGGACGCGTCCTGCTGGCCGGGGACGCCGCGCACGTGATGCCCCCGACCGGGGCGTTCGGGGCGGGCACCGGCATCCAGGACGCCCACAACCTGGCCTGGAAGCTGGCCGCGGTGCTGCGCGGGCGGGCCGGGCACGAGCTGGTGGAGACGTACGACGCCGAGCGCCGGCCGGTGGCCGAGTTCACCCTCGGCCAGGCACTGCTGCTGATGCACCGGCGCGGCGCCCTGCCGATCGAGCTGCCCGCCGGGATCGAGCCGGTGGCGTACGACGCGGTGGTGTTCGGCTACCGGTACCGCTCCGACGCCGTACTCGGCGAGGGCGGGACGGCCGACGGGAGCGACGGCGGCGGGGCGGCGCTCGCCCCGCGGGAGCTGCGCGGTCAGCCGGGCACGCGTGCGCCGCACGTCGTCCCGGAGGACGGGACGGCCTCCTCCCTCGACTGGTACGGGCGGGGGTTCGCGCTGCTGGTCGGGCCGGAGGGCGCGGCCTGGGCCGGTGCGGCCGCCGCGCTGCCCGGGCGCGACCTCGCCGTGCACCCGCTCGGTGCCGGGGCGGCCGGGGCCCACGGGATCACGCCGGCCGGGGCGGTGCTGGTGCGGCCCGACGGCTTCGTGGCCTGGCGCGGGCGCGGTCCGGCGCGGGAGCCGGAGCGGTTGCTGGCCGGGGTCCTCGACCGGGCGGGGTGCGGCGCCGCGGCGTGAGCCCGTCCGGGAGGGCGTGAAAAGAGGGGGGCCAGGACCGTCAAGGTCCTGGCCCCCCTTCTCTTTCGCGTCCGGTCAGGCGACCAGGCGCGTCAGCGTCTCGCGGAGCGTGGCCCGCGGGTCCGCCTCGTCGCCGGCGGCGGACCGCCAGGCGACGAACCCGTCGGGGCGCACCAGGACCGCGCCCGTGCGGGAGACCCCGTACGCGGCGGCCCAGTCGGCGCCGTCCTCGGTGAGCGGGCCGTCGGGCCCGATCCGGTGGGCGCGCAGCGGGACCGGGGTCCCGGCGGCGACGGCGGTGGCCGCGTCCTGCCAGCGCGCGTCGGCGGACAGCAGCGTGTACGCGTCGCCGAACAGGTCGAGGGCGGAGATCCGCTCGCCGTCGCGGCGCAGCCACACGTGCGGGGCGCGGGTGCCGGGCGCGCCCGACAGGTCCAGGCCGGGCAGCAGCGGGGCGGCGTGGGCGGGTCCGGCCACGGCCGAGGAGGTGTAGCGGTAGCCGAGGGTCACGACGATGTCGTCGACCATGCGCTCCCGGTCTCCGTCCTCGGCGATCTCGTGGCGGATCCGGTTGCGCAGCATGGCCTGTTCGGCCATGGCGGTGCCCAGGGGGCGGCGCTCGGCGTCGTAGCTGTCCAGCAGTCCCTCGCCGGCCCAGCCGTGGTGGACGGCGGCCAGCTTCCAGGCCAGGTTGTGGCCGTCGTGGATGCCGGTGTTGGCGCCGAAGCCGCCCGCGGGCGGGTGCACGTGGCCGGCGTCGCCGGCGAGGAAGACGCGGCCGACGCGGAAGGTCTCGGCGACGCGCTGGGCGCCTTCCCACGGGACCGTGGCGACGATCTCGACCTCCAGGTCGGGGACGCCGCTGGCGTCGCGGACGACCTGGACGCAGCGTTCCTCGGTGAAGTCGGCGGGCGACTCCCGCTCGGGGTCGTACAGGGCCGCGCCCGCCCAGGGGTCGCATCCGTGCAGCCGCGAGAGCGTCATCACGGTGGGGCCACCGGTGGCGTAGCAGAGGATGAACTTCCGGTCGTGCATGACCTCTTCGAGGCGCGGGGCGCGGAAGTAGATGCTCAGGGCGTGGAAGACGGTGCCCCGGCCGTGCTGGGCGATGCCGAGCTTGCGGCGTACGGGGCTGCTCGCGCCGTCGGCCGCGACGAGGTGGTCGGCGCGCACGCGTCGCTCCGTACCGTCGTCGCGGGAGCGGAGGGTGGCGGTGACGCCGTCGTCGTCCTGCTCGAAGTCGACCAGTTCGGTGCGGAAGAGGGCGGTGGCCCCGGCCTCCTCGGCGTGGCGCAGCAGCACCCGCTCGTAGCGGTCCTGGCCGCAGCCCATGATGGTGACCGGGCTGATGTCCGGGCCGTCGAGGGCGGGGGACTCGACGACCTCGGCCCGGTCGATCTCGGCGAGGGTGCGGGTGCGCAGGATGCCGCCCTCGAAGTACGGGCGGGTGTCGCCCGCCTCCAGGGCGCGGATCTCGTCCTCCAGGCCGACGGAGCGGAACAGCTCCAGGGTGCGGGCCTGGATGCCCGGGGCGCGCGGCAGCCGGGAGGTGGCGTCGCGGCGCTCGACCAGCAGGGGCTTGATGCCGTGGCGGGTGAGGAACAGGGCCGTGGACAGGCCGACGGGGCCGCCGCCGACCACCAGGACCGGTACGTGCTCGATCTCTTCCCCGGCGGAGGGGGTCACCGTCGTCATGCGGCCGGCTCCCCGGCGGTGGCGGGCTTGCGGGCGATCACGAGGGTGTCGTGGTCGCCGAGCGGCACGGTGCCGGCGAGTTCGAGGCCCGCGTCGGCGAGCCAGCCTGCGCACTCGGTGAGGGTGTACTCGGAGCCGCCGTTGGTGATCAGCTGCATGTTGAGGCTGATCAGCGTGTTCCAGGGGTCGCCGGGGGTCTCGTCGAGCAGCATGTCGTAGATGAGGAGCGCGCCGCCGGGGCGGACCGCGGCGGCCATCTTCTTGACGAGGAGCGCGCGTTCGGCGGGGGTCCAGTCGTGCAGCACGTGGCCGGTGACGACGACGTCCGCCTCGGGCAGGTCGTCGGTGAAGAAGTCGCCGCCGGTGAAGGAGGCCCGCTCGCCGAGGCCGAAGCCGGCCATGTGCTCGTCGAACAGGGGGGCGATGGCGGGGAGGTCGAAGACCCCGCCGGTGAGGTGCGGGTGCGCGGCGAGGACCTGGGCGACCAGGTTGCCGCGGGCGCCGCCGACGTCGAGGACGCTGTGGTGGCCGCTCCAGTCGAAGGCGGCGGCCAGGTGCGGGCCGAGGGGGCCGCTGACGGCGTCCATCATCCGCAGGAAGTTCCGCAGGTGGGCCGGGTCGGCCATCATGCGCTCGAAGGCGGCGGCCTGGTCCTCGCGGCCCGCGAGCTGGGGCTCGCCGGTGTGCAGCAGCCCGGTCAGGCCGGACCAGGCGGGGTACATCATGCGGTTGGCGCGCTCGAGGAAGGCGCCGGCGTACTCCGGCTTGGCCTTGTCGAGGTGGCGGTCGGCGCCCGGCGCGTTGGTGTAGGTGTCGCCGTCCTTGCGCAGCAGCCCGAAGGACACGAGCGCGGACAGGAAGTCCCGGGAGGCGCGCGGGTGCAGGCCGAGCCGCTCGCGCAGCGCCTCCTCGGTCGCGGGCCCGGCGGCGAGCACGGTGAACAGGTCGAGCTCGATGGCGCTGAGGACCACCTTCGCCTGGGCGAAGGCGATGCCGATCCGGTTGATGTCGTCCAGGGTGGACGGTTCTGCGGTCAGTGGAGTGCTCGTCACGTGGTCTAAGCCCCTTTCCGGCTTTCTCGCCGATAACGCCGCACAGGCTGGCAGCCGGGATTCGAGCACGGATCCAGGACGCGTCTGCGCGCGCAGCGGCCGCGCCGGGCGCCCCCAACCGGTCTCCAACCCGCTCCCATGCGCCGCCGGAAGGCTGGCGCCGGCCATACCGGAGCGGATGCGGGAGAGAGTGCGATGAGTGGGGCAGACGGCGCCGTGGGGGCGCCGCGGCGGGTGCTGGGGCAGCCGAGGTGGTTCGTGACCTTGTTCCTCACGGACATGTGGGAGCGGTTCAGCTTCTTCGGGATGCACGCCATCCTCGTGCTGTTCGCCGTGGCCGCGCCGCAGGACGGCGGGCTCGGCCTGCCCAGGACGCAGGCGCTGGCGCTGTTCGGCGCGTACATCGGCGTGGTGTTCATCGCGGCGATGCCCGGCGGCTGGGTGGGCGACCGGATCCTGGGCGAGCGGCGCGCCGTGCTCGTCGGCGGTGTGGTCATCGCCCTCGGCCACTTCACGATGCTGGTGCCGGCCGCGGCGGCGACCTACGCCGGACTGGCGCTGATCGCGTGCGGGACGGGGCTGCTGAAGCCGAACATGCTGGCCCTGCTGGGGCGGTTCTTCGGCCCGGGGCAGAGTGCCGAGCGGGAGGCCACCGTGTCGGTCTTCTACGTCAGCATCCAGCTCAGCGCCCTGGTCGCGCCGCTGGTGACGGGGTTCCTCGGCGAGACCGTCGACTGGCACCTGGGTTTCGGGGCCGCCGGCGTCGGCATGGCCCTCGGCGTGCTCCAGTTCGCCCGGGGCAGCCGGTCCTTCGGCGACGCGGGGCGTGAGCCGGGGCATCCGGCGACGCGGGACGAGGCGCGCGGGGCGGGCCGCAAGGCGGCCGTGGCGGCCGCGGCCGTCGCGACGCTGGTGGCCGCCGACGTGGCGAGCGGGGCGTTCCGCCTCATGCACGTCGTGGCGGCGATGGGCCTGCTGACGCTGGTAGCGCCGGTCCTCTGCTTCCTGGGGCTGCGCCGCAACCCGGATCTGGGGGCGCCGGACCGCGCCCGGGTGACGGCGTTCGGCTGGGTGCTGGCGGCGACGGCCCTGTTCTGGATGTACGTGATCCAGGCGAGCTCGCTGCTCAGCCTGTTCGCGAAGCGGTCCACCGACCGGGACCTGGGCGGTTTCGAGCTGCCGGCGAGCTGGTTCCAGTCGGCGACGCCGCTGTTCATCCTGCTGGTCGCCCCCGTGGCCGCGTGGCTGTGGGCGCGGTCGGGCGGCCGCGTGCCGCTGCCGGGGAAGCTGGCGCTGGGGCTGGCCCTGGCGGCCGCCGCCATGGCGGTGATGAGCGGGGCGTCGGCCTTCGCCGGCGGCGGGGCGCTGGTGTCGCCGCTGTGGCTGATCACGGTGTTCTTCCTGCTCGCGTGCGGTGAGGTGGTGCTGGCCCCGGTGGGGCTGAGCGCCTCCGTGGACATCGCGCCCAGCTCGTTCGCGGGCCGCACGATGGGCCTGTACTGGATGTGCTCGGCCTTCGGCGCGGGCATCGGCAGCCAGGTCGTGCACCTGGTGGACGTGCTGCCGCAGCCCCTCTACTTCCTGCTCCTCGCGCTGGTCGGCGCCGCCGCGGCCGTCGCCCTGTTGCTGGCCCGCCGCGGGCTGGCGCAGCGGCTCGCGGGCGGGGCGGAGCGGACCGGGGACACCGTGGAACGGGTCCCGCAGGCCGCCTAGGCGGGCCGCCGGGCGCGGGTCCGTGAATACGCCGGAAAGGCGGCGGAGCGCCGTATTCGGAATTCTCCGGCGGGGCGTCTGACCCTGCCGTGAAACCGGCGCGGAGCCGATACCGAAAGCCGGTGGAGTGTTTCTAGATCCGTCCTCGAAGACGCACGCGGACGATGAAATCGACGCTGGACGACCGAAATTGAACATGGAGGGAAATCACGGTGGAACGCAGGCTCATCGTGGCCCGGATGGATCCGCGAGACGCGCATTCCGTTTCCGAGGTGTTCGCCGAATCCGACGCGGGTGAACTGCCCGGAAGAATTGGCGTCACCGCACGCTCGCTCTTCCACTTCCAAGGGCTTTACTTCCACCTCATCGAGTCGGACCGGCCGGTGCGCGAACGCATCGGCGCGGCGGTGGCCGACCCGCTGTTCCAGGACGTGAGCCGCCGGCTCGAACCGTTCGTCACCGCGTACGACCCGCAGACCTGGCAGGGCCCGGCCGACGCCATGGCCACCCGTTTCTACAGCTGGCGGGCTCAGTGAGCGCCGCCGTCCGGTGGGCGCCCGAATTCATGAGGAAGGAAACCGACATGTCCGCAACCCCCCGTGTGGTCGCCCTGGCCGACGCGGAGCCCAACCGCCGCCGCGGCGGCGAGGTGCGCGTCGTCCTCGGCCCGAAGACGGCAGGGGCGACGAGCGGCTTCATGGGCGTCCTCACCCTCGCGCCCGGCGAGTTCGTCAGCGAGCACTACCACCCCTACTCCGAGGAGTTCCTGTACGTCACGCGGGGCGCGGTGACCGCGCGCCTGGACGGCCGGGCGGTCGAGGTGCGCGCGGGTGAGGGCGTGCTGGTGCCCGTCGGGACGCGCCACCGCGTGGAGAACCACGGCACGGAGCCGGCCGAGGCCGTCTTCCACCTCGGCCCGCTGGCCCCGAGCCCCGAGCTCGGGCACGTGGACACGGAGCCGCTGCCGGCCCCGGCGGCACCGCAGCCGCAGGTGGGAGGCCTGGCATGAGCGCCCGCCGGGCCGTGGTCACCGGCCTGGGCGTCGTGGCGCCCGGCGGGATCGGGGCCGAGGCGTTCTGGTCGCTGCTGTCCGGGGGGCGCACGGCCACCCGGCCGATCTCCCTGTTCGACGCCTCCGGCTTCCGGTCCCGGATCGCCGCCGAGTGCGACTTCGACGCCGAGGCCGAGGGGCTGACGGCCGACGAGGCGCGCACCATGGACCGCGCGGAGCAGTTCGCCGCGGTCTGCGCCGGGCAGGCGCTGGCCGACAGCGGCCTGGACGTGGGGGCCGTGCGCCCGCACCGCTTCGGGGTGAGCGTCGGCAGCGCCGTGGGCGCGACCACCGCGCTGGAGGAGGCGTACACCGGGGTCTCCCGGCAGGGCCGCGACTGGGTCGTGGACTCCGCGCCCCACACGCCCGGGCTGCGCTCGCACCTGGTGCCCAGCGGCTTCGCCGCGCAGGTGGCCCGCCGCAGCGGCGCGCAGGGCCCGGTGACGACCGTCTCCACCGGCTGCACCTCGGGCCTGGACGCGGTCGGGCACGCCGCCGCGCTGATCGAGGAGGGCACCGCCGACGTGATGCTGGCGGGGGCCACCGACGCGCCCATCACCCCCATCACCGTCGCCTGCTTCGACAGCATCAAGGCCACCACCCCCGAGAACGACGACCCCGCGCACGCGTCCCGGCCGTTCGACCGCGACCGCAAGGGGTTCGTCCTGGGCGAGGGCGCGGCGATGTTCGTCCTGGAGGAGTACCGCAGCGCGGTGCGGCGCGGGGCGCGCATCTACGGCGAGGTCTCCGGCTTCGCCACCCGCTGCAACGCCTACCACATGACGGGTCTGCGCCCGGACGGCCGGGAGCTGGCGGAGGCGGCCAGGGTGGCGCTCGGCCGCGCCCGCGCGGACGCGACCGAGGTCGGCTACGTCAACGCGCACGGCTCGGGAACCCGGCAGAACGACCGGCACGAGACGGCGGCCCTGAAGCTGGCGCTGGGCGCGCACGCCTACGACGTGCCCGTCAGCTCCATCAAGTCGATGATCGGGCACTCCCTCGGGGCGATCGGCTCGCTGGAGATCGCCGCCTGTCTGCTGGCGCTGGAGCACCAGGTGGTGCCGCCGACCGCGAACCTGCGCACCGCCGACCCCGAATGCGACCTGGACTACGTACCGGTGACCGCCCGCGAGGCGCGGCTGGAGCGGGTGCTGACCGTCGGCAGCGGGTTCGGGGGCTTCCAGAGCGCCATGGTGCTGTCCAAGCCGGGGAGCGCCGCCGCGTGAACACCACGAGCACATCCGCCGCCACCGACGCCGTGATCACCGGGATCGGGCTGCTCGCGCCTAACGGCGCGGACACCGAGGAGGTGTGGGCGAGCGTCCTGGCCGCCCGCTCCGGCATCCGGCCGATCGGCCGCTTCGAGCCCACCGGGCCGGTGCGCCTGGCCGGCGAGGTCCCGGACGCCGCGTTCACCGACGCCGTGCCCAGCCGGCTGCGGGCGCAGACCGACCGCTGGACGCAGATGGCGGTGGCCGCCGCCGACGCGGCCCTGCGCGACGCCGGGCTGGAGGACCCCGGCAGCCGCCCGTACGACCCGTACGACATGGCCGTCGTCACGGCGAGTTCCTCCGGCGGCAACGAGTTCGGGCAGCGGGAGCTGAGCCGGCTGTGGACGGAGGGGCCGGCCCGCGTGTCGGTGTACCAGTCCATCGCCTGGTTCTACGCCGCGACCACCGGCCAGCTCTCGATCCGGCACGGTATGCAGGGCCCCTGCGGGGTCCTGGTCGCCGATCAGGCGGGCGGCCTGGACGCCCTGGCCCAGGCGCGCCGCGTGCTGCGCTCGGGCACCGGGCTCGTCGTCACCGGCGGCATGGAGGCCCCCCTGTCGCCGTACGCCCTCACCTGCCTGGACTCCGAGGGCACGGTCAGCCACGCGACCGACCCGGCCCGCGGCTACCTGCCCTTCCACGAAGGAGCCCGCGGCTACGTACCCGGCGAGGGCGGCGCGATCCTCGTCGTCGAGGACGCGGCGGCCGCCCGCGCCCGGGGCGCGGCCCGCGTGTACGGCCGGCTGGCCGGCCACGCGGCCACCTTCGACGCTCCGACGGGCCCCGCGGGCGACGGGCTGCTGGCGGCGGCGCGCGGCGCGCTGGAGGACGCCGGGCTCGAACCCGGCGACGTCTCCGTCGTGTTCGCCGACGCGGCGGGCGTGCCCGCCCAGGACGCGGCCGAGGCCGAGGCGCTGACCGCGCTCTTCGGACCGCGGGGCGTACCGGTGACCGTGCCCAAGACGCTCACCGGGCGGCTGAACGCCGGCGGCGGACCGCTGGACACGGCCCTCGCGCTGCTGGCGATGCGCGACGGCGTGATCCCGCCGACCGCCCTGCCCGCCGCCCCCTCCCCCGGCCATCCGCTCGACCTCGTCGTGGGCGGGCCGCGTGCCGCGGACGTCCGCAGCGCGCTGGTCCTGGCCCGCGGGGCCGGCGGATTCAACTCGGCGGTCGTGCTGACACGCGCGCACGCCGCCTCCTGAACACCCACCACCGGAAAGGCACTTCCTCGTCATGAACCTCGACGAACTGCGGACGATCATGCGCCAGTGCGGCGTGGAGGACGGCGTCGACCTCGACGGCGACATCCTCGACCTCGAGTGGCTGGAGCTCGGCTACGACTCGCTGGCGGTCCTGGAGATCACCACGGCCGTCCAGCACGCCGCGCGGACCCCCCTCCCGGAGGAGGAGGTGGCGCTGCTGACCACGCCCCGGCTGCTGCTGGAGCGCCTCGGCTCGCTCACCCCCGCGGCGGTCTGACCATGGCCATGCACACCGACAACAGCGTCTACATCGAGGCTCCCCTGGAGCTGGTGTGGGAGCGCACCAACGACATCGCCTCCTGGACCGGGCTGTTCGACGAGTACGCCGAGGCCACCGTGCTGGAGCGGGACGGCGACACGGTCACCTTCCGGCTCGCCCTGCACCCGGACGCCGACGGCCGCGTGTGGAGCTGGGTCTCGCGGCGGACCGTCGACGAGGCCACGCGCACCACGCGCTCGCACCGGGTGGAGACCGGCCCGTTCAAGTACATGCACCTGTTCTGGGAGTACCTGCCGGACGGTGACGGCGTCCGCATGCGCTGGGTGCAGGACTTCGAGATGAAGGCGTCCGCGCCGCTGGGCGACGCGGCGATGGCCGAGCGCATCAACCGGGGCACCCGCCACCAGCAGGCGCGCATCAAGCGGCTGCTGGAGGAGGCCGCCCTCGGGGCGCAGGCCTTCGCGGGCGTCTGAGGTGTTCCCGACGCTGATCGCGGTCCTGCTGGTGTGCACGGGCGTGGCCGCCGGCGACATGTTCTGCACCGCCGTCGGACTCGCCCCGCTGATGCGGGTGCAGAGCTACCGGACGTACGTGAGCACCGTGCGGTTCCTCCAGCCGCGCTACGACCCGGCCATGCCGGTCATCAACTCGACGGCCCTGCTGGCCGGGGCGGCGGCCTGCGCCTTCGCCCCGTCCGCCCTCGCGCGGGGGCTGCTGGCGGGCGCGGCCGTCCTGGTCGTGGCGGTGATCGCCGTATCGGTCGCCAAGGCGGTCCCGATCAACCGGTTCGTGCTCGGCCTGGATCCGCAGGCCGAGCCGGCCGACTGGCCGGCGGTCGATCCCCGCGCGGCGTGGCGGCGCTGGCACCTGGTGCGCACCGCGGCCATGACCGGGGCCCTGGCGCTGGACGCCGGGGCCGTGGCGAGCCTGCTGTAGGCGCGCCCCTCCCCCCTTTTTCAAGCTGTGAGAAGAGAGTGAAATGAGTATCCGACTCGACGGAAAGCGCGTTCTGGTCACCGGCGGCACCCGCGGCATCGGCCGGAGCCTGTCGCTGGCGTTCGCCGACGCGGGGGCCGATCTGGTGGCCTGCGGCCGCTCCGACCAGGAGGCGGCGCGGAGCCTGGCCGAGGAGCTCAAGGGGCGCGGCGGCGACCACCACGTGCTGCACGCCGACGTCTCCGACCCCGAGCAGGTCGACACGCTCCTCGACGAGTGCCGCACCCGTCTGGGCGGTCTCGACGTGCTGGTGAGCAACGCCGGCGCGATCAGCCACGTGCCCTTCTCCGAGCTGACGCTCGACGCGTGGCGACATGTGATCGACACCAATCTGACCGCCGCCTACCTGCTGGTCTCCCGCGCCCTGCCGATGCTGTCCGAGAACGCCTCGATCATCCTGGTCGGCTCCCGCTCCGCGCAGGCCGGGATCCCGCTGCGCGCCCACTACACGGCGTCGAAGGCGGGCCTGGTCGGCCTGTCGCGCTCGCTGGCCAAGGAGCTGGGCCCGAAGGGCATCCGCGTCAACGTCGTGGCGCCGGGCGTGATCGAGACCGTCGACAAGCCGCTGAACGAGGAGATCCGCGCCCGCTACGAGCGGCTCACCGCGCTCGGCCGCCTCGGCCAGGGCGAGGAGATCGCCGGCCCGGTGCTGTTCCTGGCCAGCAGCCTCTCCGCGTACATGACCGGCGAGACCCTGAACGTCGACGGCGGCATCTGACCCACCCATCCGCGGGATCCCGGCCGGATCCCGGTGAACCGAGGAGAAACGACCATGTCCGACCAGCAGGTCTTCCGCGTGACGCTGCGCATGCAGGTGCACCCCGGCAAGGGCGCCGACTTCGAGCGCGTCTGGCACGACAGCGCGGACACCATCACCGGCCAGAGCGCCAACCTCGGCCAGTGGCTGTCCAAGAGCCTGGACGAGGACGACGTCTACCACATCGTCAGCGACTGGACCGACGAGGAGCGCTTCCGGGAGTACGAGCTGAGCCCCGAGCACCTGGAGCACCGCGGCCGCCTGCACCCCTTCCGCAGCGCCGGCACCATGACCACGATGCGGGTCGTGCACCACTTCACGGGTGCGGCGGCGCGGGCGTGACCGCGCCCCGCGTCCGGGTGCTGGTCCACGCGCGGGCACCCGAGGGGGACGAGGGGGCGCAGGCCGTCTCCACGGCCTACCACCTCATCAGCGAGGCCCTGCACGGCACCCCCGGACTGCTCGGCAACGAGCTGCTGCACTCCCGCGTCGACGGGCGGAGCTTCGTCGTGATGAGCGAGTGGGAGTCCCTGGAGGCCTTCCGGGAGTGGGAGCAGGGGTCCGGCCACCGGTCGACGACGGCCCCGCTGCGCCCCTACCAGGACGCCTCGCGCGGACGCCCCTTCGACGTCCTGACCGTCAGCGCCCGCTACTGAGCCGGCCGTGCCCGTGAACCGTGCCGGAGGCCCGACGTGACCGCCGCCCTGACCGTCCTCGCGCTGCTGGGCAGCGGCATCACGGCCGGTGTGCTGTTCTGCGTCGCGCTGAGCATCGTGCCCGCCTTCCTGCGGCTGCCCCCCGAGCGCTACGTCGAGGTGCACCGGCTCATCGGCCGCAACTACGACCCGACGATGCCGCTCACGGTGCTCTCCTGCGCCGTGACCGACATCGCCCTCGCCGCCCTCGGCCAGCGGGCGGCGGCGCAGGTGCTGTGCGGCGCCGCCGCGGCACTGCTGCTCGGCGTCTCCTGCGTCTCGCACCTGGCGAACGTGCCCCTGAACCGGGCGGTCAAGGCCCTGCCCGAGGGGCCGGTGCCCGCCGACTGGCCCGACCCCCGCGGGCGGTGGCGCGCCTGGAACCTGCTGCGCACCGGCCTCGCCGTGGCCGCCCTCGCGGCCAACGCGGCCGCGGCCGTCCTCGCGCACTGAGCCGCCGCCCCCTCCGATCCACCGATGGAAGGACCCACCCATGCCGTACGCGGCCATCACCTATGACGTGAAGCCCGGCCACGAGGCCGAGATCACCGAGATCTTCTCCCACTTCAAGCGGGCCGACACCCCCGTGCTGCGCGACGAGGCGGGTGAGGAGGCCGGCCGTCTCCTGGGCACCGCCGTCTTCATCAAGGACGGGCTGCTCGTGCGCGTCATCCACTACGAGGGCGACATCAAGGACGTGGGCCGGCACATGTCGCGGCAGCCCGGCGTGCACATCCTGGAGGAGAAGCTGAAGCCCTACCTGGCCTCGCCCCGCGACACCGGCACGCCCGAGGCCTTCCAGCGGCACTTCGCCGGCAGCCTGATGCACTGCATCAGCCAGCTGTCCGCCCCCGCGCCCGGCGCGGCGGGCTGAGGGGGCCGGGCATGACCGACAAGACGATCGCGGTGATCGGGCTCGGGGCGATGGGCGCGGGCATGGCCGCGCGGCTGCTCGCCGCCGGGTACCGGGTCACCGTCTACAACCGCACCGCGAGCAGGGCCGGGGCCCTGGCCGAGGCCGGGGCCACCGTCGCGGCCTCGGTGGCCGAGGCGGTGGGCGGGGCCGAGCGGGTGCTGCTGAGCCTGAGCGACGAGGCGGCGGCCGACGCCGTCCTCGCCGAGGCCGCCGGCTCCTGGCGCCGGGGCGCCTTCCTGCTGGACACCTCCACGGTCTCCGCGGACCACTCCCGCCGGGTGACGGCGGAGCTGGCGGCCCTGGGCGTGCACCGGGTGGAGACCTGTCTGCTGGGCAATCCGCAGCAGGCGGGCGCGGGCGAGCTCCGCGTGGTCACGGCGGGGCCCAAGCCCGCCGTGGACGCCGTCGCGGACGTGCTCGGCGTCCTCGGCCGCGACGTCGCCTACCTGGGGCCGACCGGCAACGCGGCCACCACGAAGCTGGTCTTCAACCTGCTGCTCGGCGGGCAGCTCGCCGCGCTGGCCGAGGCCGTGAACTTCGGTGTGGCCGCGGGCCTGGACCGCGACCGGCTGCTGAGCGCCATCGGCGCCAGCGGGTTCAGCTCCAAGGTGCTGTCCTTCCGCGCCGAGCGGATGCGCGAGCGCGACTACCACCCGGCGGCCTTCAAGGCGGCCCTGATGGCCAAGGACCTGGGGCTGGGCACGGGCGCGGCGCAGGCCGCGGGCGTGGCGACGCCGGTGCTGTCGGCCGCGGAGCACAGCTTCGCCGCCGTGGTCGCCGCCGGCGCCGGCGACGCGGACGCGGCGATCGTCCTCGATGTCCTCGGGCCCGCGCCGGCCCGGGCCTGACCCCCACCGCGTGGAGCGGCCGGGCCCGGAGGCCCGGCCGCTCCACGCCCCGTGACAGGAAGTGAACGAGTTGGCCGCTGTATCCACCCCCCGGGACGAGACCCCCGCGCACGCGGGGCTGCTGCGGTCCCTGGACACCACGGGCGCCGACGACGCGCCCCTCGTGGGCCGCAAGGCCGCCCGGCTGGGGGCGCTGCTCCGCGAGGGATTCCCCGTGCCGCCCGGTGTGGTGCTCACCGTCGCCGCCTTCGAGGAGGTGCTGGGCGAGTTGCGCCGCACCGGGCGGGCCGGCGCCGAGGTTCCGGCGGCCGGACTGCCGCTGTCCGCGCGGGTGCTGCGCGCCGTCGAGGAGATCGCCGCCCGCTTCCCGGACACCGCGCTGGCGGTGCGTTCGTCCGGGGTGGCCGAGGACGCGCCGGACCGCTCGTACGCCGGGCAGTACGCGACCGTCCTCGGCGTCCGGGGCGCCGAGGCCCTGACGGCGGCGGTGCGCACCTGCCTGGCCTCCGCGTTCTCCCGGCACCTGAGGGCCTATCAGGACCCGGACGAACCGTGGCCGGGGCTGGCCGTGCTGGTGCAGCCGATGGTGGCGGCCGAGGCCGCCGGGGTCGCCTTCAGCGTGAACCCGGTCGACGGCTCCCGGGACGAGACGCTGGTCAACGCCGTACGCGGGCTGGGCGAGCGGCTGGTGTCCGGGCAGGCCGCCCCCGACGAGTGGTCCGTGCGCGGTACGGCGGAGCCCCGGCGCACCGCCGGGGCGGAGGACGCCCTGGGCGCGGCGGAGATCGGCCGCGTCGCGGAGCTGACCCGCCGGGTCGCCGACGAGGCCGGCTGCCCGCAGGACATCGAGTGGGCCTGGGCCGGGGGCGGGCCCGTGCTGCTCCAGGCGCGGCCCGTCACCGCGCTGCCGCCGCAGGCCCGGGAGGTGCCCGTCCTCTTCGAGGTGCCGCCGGGGCGCTGGCTGCGGGGCGGCTACACCCTCAAGCCCCTGACGCCGATGAACGTGAGCACGCTGATCCGGGCCGTGAACGCGGGCAGCGAGGGCCTGTTCCGGTACGCGTTCGCCGAGAGCATCGACGTGCGCAGCCTGGGCGGCTGGTCCTACCTGCGGATCGTGCCGCTGGCGGACGCGGCCGCCGTGCGCCGGCGCGCCGAGCGCGTGGTGGCCGCCGTACGCGCGGACGAGCCGCACGGGCTGGTCGAGCGGTGGCACACGGAGTGGCAGCCGGAGCTGGCCCGGCGCACGGCCGCGGCGGCGGGCGCCGGCCTGGGCGCGCTGTCGGACGGCGCGCTGCTGGACGAGCTGGGCGAGCGGATCGCCCGGGCCGACCGCGCCCAGCACCTGCACTTCCTCGTCGGCGGGGCCTCCAGCCTCGTGTGGGGAGAGCTCGGCGTGGTCTGCCGCGACCTGCTGGGGTGGGGGGCCGAGGAGGTGCTGCCCCTGCTCACCGGGCTGCCGGGCAAGGCGTCGGAACCGGCGCTCGCGCTGGCCGGCCTGGCCGCTCTGGCCCGCGAGCGGCCGGTGGTGCGCGAGGTGCTGGAGAGCCCGGACGAGGGCTGCGTCGAGCGGCTGGAGGCGGCCGAGCCGGAGTTCGCTGCCGCCTTCCACCGGTATCTGAGGGACTACGGCCAGCGCTGCCTGGGCGCGGACGTGGCCGAACCCTCCCTGCGGGAGCAGCCGCTGACGGTACTGCGGCTGCTCGCGGGGCAGCTCGCCTCGGGCAGCGATCCCCAGGAGGCCATGCGCCGGACGGTCGGCGAGCGCGAGGCCGCGGCGGAGCGCGCGCGCCGGGAGCTGGCGGCGGCGGGTGACGGGGGCGCCGGGCGGTTCGAACGGGCGCTGGCCCGGGCGGAGCGGGCGTTCCCGCTGCGCGACGACACGGGCTTCTACGCGCACGTGTGCTGGGGCCAGGTCCGCTACGCGCTGCAGGAGCTGGCGGCGCGGCTGGTGCGGCGCGGCCTCATGGACCGGGTCGAGGAGGTGTTCCTGCTGTCCGTGGACGAGGCGCGCGGCGCCCTGGCCGACGGCGGCGGGCTGCGCGCGCTGGTGGCCCGGCGCGCCGCCGAGCAGAACTGGGCGGCGGCCCGGATGGGCCCGCTGACCTACGGCGCGCCCGAGGCGTCGGTGTCGCGGGACGAGGTGCTGGACGCCCTGCCCGGCGCGGACCGGGCGCTGCTGGAGCCGGTGCGCTGGATCGACTCCGTCTCCCACCTGGGGGCGCGCGGTTCGGCCTCGGCGGGCGACCGGCTGCTGCACGGCACGGGCGTGTCGGCGGGGCGCTACACCGGAACGGTCCGGGTGGTCCTGGACGAGGGCGAGTTCGGCCGGCTGCGCCCCGGGGACGTGCTGGTGTGCCCGGAGACGACGCCGCAGTGGTCGGTGCTGTTCGGCTCGATCGGCGCGCTGGTCACCGACACGGGCGGGCTGCTGTCCCACCCGTCGATCCTGGCGCGGGAGCACGGTGTTCCGGCCGTGGTCGCCACCGGCAACGCCACCGAGGTGCTGCGCGACGGGCAGGTCGTGGAGATCGACGGCCGGGCGGGCACGGTGCGGGTGCTGGATCCGGAGCCGGCCGCGTGAGCTCCCGGGCCGCGCGGGTGCTGGTGACGGTGTTCCCGGCGGCCTCCCACCTGTATCCGCTCGTGCCCACCGCGTGGGCGCTGCGGGCCGCCGGGCACGAGGTGCGGCTGGCGGTCCCGCCGTCCTTCGCGCCGGTGGCGCTGCGCACCGGTCTGCCCGTGGTGCGGGTGGGCCGGGACGCGGACCTCGGGGCGGCCTGGCGGGGCTTCTCGCCGGGGGCCGGGGCGGCCGAGCGGACCGCGCGGACGATGGCGATGTTCGAGGGGGCGGCCGAGGCCGTCGTACGGGACACCGCGGCGCTGGCCGACCGGTGGGCGGACCTGGTGCTCTTCGACCCGCGCGGGTACGCCGGGCCGCTGGCGGCCGCGCTGGCGGGCCGGCCGGCGGTCCGCTTCCTGTACGGGGTGGACCACACCCACGAGCGGCGCGCGGAGGAGTGGCCGCTGCTGGAGCCGTTGTGGCGGCGCTGGGGTGCGGGCGCGCCGGAGCCCGGGGGCGACCTGACGGTGGACCCGTGTCCGGCGGCGCTGCGCAGCGGGGCCCCCGTCGGCAGCCTGCCGGTGCGTCACGTCCCCTTCACCGCCACCGCCCCCGATCCCGTACTCCGCCGACAGCGCCGCCGCGAAGTGCGAGCTGTTCCAGCCGTCGACCACGAACGAGATGACGCCGACG
>NZ_JBFBGN010000114.1:0-23394 GCF_040684675.1 Streptomyces sp. NPDC089915
CCCGGCGGCGGGGCCCGCCGCCTCGCGCCGGCTGCGCCGGGCCAGCGCCTCCACCTCGGCGGCGTCGAAGGTGCTGCCGCGCCCGGCCGGGTCGCGGCGGCTGCCGAGCTGGCCCCGGCTGACGTACGCGTAGACGGTCGCCGGCTTCACCCCGAGGAGCCGGGCGGCCTCCTGCGTGGTGATCCGGCGGGAGGCGGCCTCGGAGGGGGAGCCGGACGGGTGGTCGCTCATGACCGTCAGCATACATATGTTGATTCAATCAATATTGACATCGATCCAATCAAGGATGGATGGTCGATCCATGAACACCACCACCGTCGAAGTACCCCGCGGTCTCGCGGGAGTCGTGGTCACCGACACCCGGCTCGGTGACGTCCGGGGCCGCGAGGGCTTCTACCACTACCGCCAGTACTCGGCCGTGGAACTGGCCGCGTCCCGCACCTTCGAGGACGTCTGGCACCTGATGTTCCGCGGCGCCCTCCCGGCGGACCGCGCCGAACGGGACGCCTTCGCCGCCGAGATCGCCCCGCTGCGCCACCTGCCCGCCGAGGTCGCGGCCGCGCTGCCCGCCCTCGCCCGCGCCACCGCCCTCTCCGGACCGCTCGCCGGACTGCGCACCGCGCTCTCCCTCCTCGGCGCCCGTTCCGGCTTCCGCCCCGTCTACGACCTCGACCCCGGCCGCCGGGCCGCCGACGCGCTCGCCGCCTGCGCCGCCGTACCCACCCTGCTCACCGCCCTGCACCGGCTCGGACGGGGCCTGGAGCCGGTCGGCCCGCGCGACGACCTCCCGTACGCCGCCAACTACCTGTGGATGCTGACCGGCGAGGAGCCCGACCCGGTCAAGGCCCGGGCCGTCGAGCGTTACCTCATCTCCACCGTCGACCACGGCTTCAACGCCTCCACCTTCACCGCCCGCGTCATCGCCTCCACCGGCGCCGACGTCGCGGCCTGCCTCACCGGGGCGATCGGCGCGCTCTCCGGTCCGCTGCACGGCGGCGCGCCCAGCCGGGCCCTGGACACCCTGGACGCCATCGGCACGGCCGACCGCATCGGCCCCTGGATCCGCGGACGGGTCCTCGCCGGAGAGCGGATCATGGGCTTCGGGCACCCCGTCTACCGCACCGAGGACCCGCGCTCGCGGATGCTGCGCGACATCGCCCGGGGGTTCGGCGGGCCGCTCGTGGAGTTCGCCGTCGAGGTCGAACGGCAGGTCGAGGAGATCCTCGCCGAACTCAAGCCGGGCCGGGAACTGCACACCAACGTGGAGTTCTACGCGGGCGTGGTCATGGAGCTGTGCGGGCTGCCGCGCGAGATGTTCACCCCGACCTTCTGCGCCGCCCGCGTGGTCGGCTGGAGCGCCAACGTCCTCGAACAGGCCGCCGACTCGAAGATCATCCGCCCGGCCGCGCGCTACACCGGCCCCACCCCGCCCCGACCGGTACCCCCGCTGGGCTGACTACGATCGTCCGGGTGAACAGCGTCCAGCCCATCCCCGTCGTCGTCCTCTCCGGATTCCTCGGCTCCGGCAAGACCACGGTCCTCAACCACCTCCTCACCCATCGCGGGGGCACCCGGATCGGGGTCGTCGTCAACGACTTCGGCTCGATCGAGATCGACGCGATGTCGGTGGCCGGCCAGGTCGGCGACTCGATGGTCTCCCTCGGCGGCGGCTGCCTGTGCTGCGCGGTCGACGGCAGCGAGCTGGACGCGTACCTGGAGAAGCTCGCGGAGCCCGTCCACCGGATCGACGTGATCGTCATCGAGGCCAGCGGACTCGCCGAGCCCCAGGAGATGGTCCGGATGCTCGTGGCCAACGAGAACCCGGCCGTCCGCTACGGCGGGCTCGTCCAGGTCGTGGACGCCGCCGAGTTCGACGCCACCCGGGCCGCGCACCCCGAGACCGACCGCCACCTGGCCGTCGCGGACCTCGTGGTGCTCAACAAGACCGACCGGATCGACCCCGCCGAGCGGGCCCGCATCGAGGCGGAACTCACCGCGCTCGCCGCACCCGGGACCCCGCTCGTCGGCGCCGACCACGGGCGGATCGACCCGGAACTCCTCTTCGACCGCCGCCCCTGGACCGAGACCCGGGGCCAGCTCTCCTTCGAGGACCTGCTGGCGGAGGCGGGGGAGCACGCGGACGACGAACACGGGGACGGGCACGGCGACGGCGACTGCCACGTCGCGCACGTCCACGCGGCTTACGAGAGCGTCTCCTTCACCACCGACCAGGCCCTCTCCCCGCGCCGGTTCATCGACTTCCTCGACCGCCGCCCCGCCGGGCTCTACCGGATCAAGGGCTTCGTGTGGTTCGGGGTCCCCGGCCACCAGGAACGCTACGAGGTCCACGCGGTCGGCCGCTTCCTGCGCTTCGACCCCGGCCCCTGGGGCCGGGGCGAGCCGCGCCGCACCGGGCTCGTCCTGATCGGCAAGGGCATCGACGGCCCGGGCCTGCTGGCCGAACTGGAGGCCTGCCGGGAGGCGGAGCCCGGACGGGCCCTCCCCGAGAGCATGTGGGGCGTCCTGCGCTACGTGCCCCGGCCGGCGGAGGACGCCCCGGCGGAGGACGCCTAGGCGACCTCCACGCCGAAGTCGCTCAGCAGGGCTTCCAACCCGTCGCGGTAGCCCTTGCCGCCGATCACGAAGTCCCAGTCCCCGTTCGCCCGGCGCCGGAACGAGCCCAGCACCAGGGCCGTTTCACCGGCGCGGCCGTCGGACACCTCCAGGCGGCCGAGCTCCCCGCCCGCCGAGTCCAGCAGCCGGATGTGGGCGTCGGTGAAACCCGCCAGGTCCGCGTCCGGATTGACCTCGGGGTCCACGGCGGCCACCAGCACCAGGCGGTCGGCCTGCGCGGGCAGCGCGTCGAAGGCCACCTCGACGGCGGCCTTGTCCGGAGCGGAGTGCGGGCGGGAGCGGACCGAGCCGTCCGGGGTGCGGGGGTTGTTGAAGAACACGAAGTGCTCCTCGCTCAGCACCCGGCTGCCCGTGCAGACCAGTGCGCACACGTCGAGCGCCACCGTCCCCGACCAGTACATTCCCAGCATGTTGTGGTCGGCGGAGTCGGTGGCCGGCGGTGTGTCGACGAGGGTCGGCGTCGGGGAGGCCGGTGCGGGTGCCCCGGGGGCCGGGCGGCCGCCGGAGGTGCCAGGGCCGAGGCGTCCGCGGAGCCCGTACTGGTGCAGCAGTTCCACCAGCTCGGTGCCGGGAACCAACTCCAGCGGCTTGCCGTTGGCAAAGGTGTACGACCCGGGACCGAAGGACGCGGTGGTGACGAGCACCCCCTTGTTCGCCCCCTTGTCCTGGACCGTGCCGTACAGGTCCCGCACCGCCGTCGGAGGCACGGTGTTGCGGTAGCGCTTGACCTGGACCACGATCCGCCCGCCCCGGATCGGAGCCGGGTCCAGTGCCTCGACGTCGACCCCGCCGTCGCCCGAGCGCTGGGTCGTCACCGCCTCCATGCCCATCGCCCGGAACAGCTCGGCGACCAGGTTCTCGAAGTCGATCGGGTCCATGGCGAAGAGGTCCGGCTCGTCCGCGTCGCCTCCGGTGGGCCCCCCGTGGCTGACGACGTCGCCGACCTCGTCGGGCCGACGCACCGGACGCACCTCCGTCAGCTGGTCGGGGCGCGCCGACAGCTGCCCGCCCAGCCCCGACACCAGGCAGTCCACCGCGCTGACCTGCTCCAGCCGCAGTCCGGCGAAGGCGCTCCGATCCGCCGGCACGGTGGACAGGACGAACCTGGCCTCCTGCCCGGTGGCGGGGTCGTGGCAGTCCACGAACCCGTTGACGACGACCGAGTCCAGGACGCCGAACTCGTCCGCCGCGTACAGCTCCCGCACCACCAGGAGCACGCACTGCGCCAGCAGGTCCTTGTACAGGGCGCGGCGTTCCGTGACGGGGCGGGGCCTGATCTTGTCCTGGTCCGTGCTCGGCAGGTACTGCACCGACCTGGCCTCCGGCACCACCGCGAACCCGGGCAGTTCCCAGTCCAGCACCAGCTGGCGGGCGGACGGGTCGTAGGCGGCCGAGACCTGGCGGGGCAGTGCCTCGGGCCAGGCCGTCGAGGCGTACAGAGCGGCCGAGAAGTACTCCACCACGGCGTCGGCGCCGCCCGCGCGCAGGGCATCGGTCAAGGCGGCGAGGCCGCTGTTGTGGGCGAGCATCCCGGCGAGCTGCTCCTCGGCCCACCGGTCGTACTGCAGGCGGTACGCCGTCAGCTGCTGCCGGCGCTGCGCCTCTGCGGCGTTCGCCGCCTGCCAGGCGGCGGTGTACCGGTCGTGCGCCTCCCGCTCCGCCTGTGCCCGCTGGTGCGAGCCGGGCGGCCAGCCGTTGCCCTGCTGCCGGAAGTCCTCGATGCGGGGCATCGGCACGGGCTGCCCGAGCGCCCCGGGGTCGAAGGGTTCCAGCCGTTCGGGCCGCACCAGGGAGGACATCCGGAACGCGGGCGCCCGGCATCCGGCGACCAGCAGTCGCTTGAGGGCCTCCACCTCGGCGTCGATCTCGGCGGTGCGGCGCACGGCCTCGGCCTCGCGGTACTGCCGGTGACTGCGGTTCGCGTCCCGCTCGTAGGCGCGCTCGCGGCGCTCGGCCTCCCGCTGCTGGATCAGCTGTGTCTGCTGCTGCCGACGCTGGGCCTCGGCCCAGTCCCCGATCACTCCGCCCGCCCGACGACTCATCAGCTGTGTACTCCCCCCACCAACACCAGGAAGGAAAACACTAGTCGGCATTCGGGTGGTACGTCCCCGGGGTCGCACCACCCGAATGCCGCCGTACGGTCCTACAGCGCCGCCCCCGCCAGCACCGCGACCTCCGCCGGCAGTGCCGTGCCCGAGCCGTCGCGGCGGGGGTCCGGGGACGGGAGGGCGGACGGGGTGCCGTTCGCGGTCGCCGCGCGGGCCGGGGCGTTGCCCGCCCAGGCCAGCACCAGCAGCTCCTCGCCCTTCAGGAAACGCTGGCAGCGGACGCCGCCGGTGGCCCGGCCCTTGCGCGGGTACTGGTCGAACGGGGTCAGCTTGCCCGACGCCGGAGCGCCGTCGAGCGTGCCCTGCGCGCCCGCCACCGTGAACACCAGGGCCTCCCGGGCCGGGTCCACCGCCGAGAAGTGGATCACCTTGGCGTTCTCGGCGAGCTTGATGCCCGCCATACCGCCCGCCGGACGGCCCTGCGGGCGCACCTGCCCGGCCGGGTACCGCAGCAGCTGGGCGTCGTCGGTGATGAAGACCAGGTCCTCCTCACCCGTGCGCAGCTCGACCGCGCCGACGATCCGGTCGCCCTCCTTGAGGGTGATGACCTCCAGCTCGTCCTTGTTCGCCGGGTAGTCCGGCACGACCCGCTTGACCACGCCCTGCTCGGTACCCAGGGCCAGGCCCTGCGAGGACTCGTCCAGCGAGGTCAGGCAGACCACCGTCTCGTCGGCCTCCAGCCCGGAGAGGAACTCCGAGACCGGGGCCCCGCCCGCCAGGCTCGGCGCGGCGTGGGTGTCCGGCAGCTGCGGCAGGTCGATCACCGACAGCCGCAGCAGACGCCCGTACGAGGTCACCACGCCCACGTCGGCCCGGGCGGTCGCCGCCACCTGCGAGACCACCAGGTCGTGCCGGGCGCGGGCGGCGCCCTCGTCCACCACCAGCGGCTCGGCGTTCGCCGTACGGGCCAGCAGGCCCGTGGACGACAGCAGTACGCGGCAGGGGTCGTCCGCGACCTCCAGCGGGACGGCGGCCACGGCCGTGCCCGCGGACTCCAGCAGCACCGTACGGCGCGGGGTGCCGAACTTCTTGGCGACCGAGGCCAGTTCCGAGGAGACCAGCTTGCGCAGCTCCGCGTCCGAATCCAGGATCCGGGTCAGCTCCTCGATCTCCCCGGTCAGCCGGTCGCGCTCCGACTCCAGCTCGATCCGGTCGAAGCGGGTGAGCCGGCGCAGCGGGGTGTCCAGGATGTACTGGGTCTGGATCTCGCTCAGCGAGAAGCGCTCCATCAGGCGCTCCTTGGCCTGGGCGGAGTTGTCGCTGTCGCGGATGAGGCGGATGACCTCGTCGATGTCGAGCAGGGCCACCAGCAGGCCCTCGACCAGGTGCAGCCGGTCGCGGCGCTTGCCGCGGCGGAACTCGCTGCGCCGGCGCACGACCTCGAAGCGGTGGTCCAGGTAGACCTCCAGCAGCTCCTTGAGGCCCAGCGTCAGCGGCTGACCGTCGACCAGCGCGACGTTGTTGATGCCGAAGGACTCCTCCATCGGCGTCAGCTTGTACAGCTGCTCCAGCACGGCCTCCGGGTGGAAGCCGTTCTTGATCTCGATGACCAGGCGCAGGCCGTGCGCCCGGTCGGTGAGGTCCTTGACGTCGGCGATGCCCTGGAGCTTCTTCGAGCCGACCAGGTCCTTGATCTTCGCGATGACCTTCTCGGGGCCGACCGTGAAGGGCAGTTCGGTGACGACCAGGCCCTTGCGGCGGGGCGTCACGTCCTCCACGGACACCGTCGCCCGGATCCGGAAGGTGCCCCGGCCGTTCTCGTAGGCGTCCTTGACGCCGGACAGGCCCACGATGCGCCCGCCGGTGGGCAGGTCGGGACCCGGCACGAAGCGCATCAGCGCCTCCAGGTCCGCCTCCGGGTACCGGATCAGGTGGCGGGCGGCCGCGATGACCTCGCCCAGGTTGTGCGGGGGCATGTTGGTGGCCATGCCGACCGCGATCCCGGACGTGCCGTTGACCAGCAGGTTCGGGTAGGCGGCGGGCAGGGTGACGGGCTCGCGTTCCTGGCCGTCGTAGTTGGCGGCGAAGTCGACGGTGTCCTCGTCGATCGACTCCGTCATCAGCGACGTCGCGTCGGCCATCTTGCACTCGGTGTAGCGCATCGCGGCCGGCGGGTCGTCGTTGCCGAGCGAACCGAAGTTGCCGTGGCCGTCGACCAGCGGCAGCCGCATCGAGAACGGCTGGGCCATGCGCACGAGGGCGTCGTAGATCGACTGGTCGCCGTGCGGGTGGAGCTTGCCCATCACCTCGCCGACGACGCGGGCGCACTTCACGTACCCGCGGTCGGGGCGCAGGCCCATCTCGTTCATCTGGTAGACGATGCGCCGGTGCACCGGCTTCATGCCGTCCCGGGCGTCGGGCAGGGCACGGGAGTAGATCACCGAGTACGCGTACTCGAGGAAGGAGCCCTGCATTTCGTCGACGACGTCGATGTCGAGGATCTTCTCCTCGAAATCCTCCGGCGGCGGGGTCTTCGTGCTGCGGCGGGCCATCGCTGCGGCGCTCCTAACCAAGATCGGGGGGTGTACCTGCTGGGGTGTGCGACGAGGTCGACGCGGACCATTGTGGCCCGAGGCACCGACAACGCCGACTCCGACCCAGGTGAGGGCCGGGAACTTCTCCGCGCACCTGCGCGCTTGCATACAGTGGCAGGTCGATAAGAAATCTCTGCATCGCGATCGAAGGGACCACATGCCCATGGGTCACACGGCCACAGCTCAGGCCGGCTCCGGCGGCCTGACAGCGACCGAGCACCGGCTGGCCAACGGCCTGCGCGTGGTGCTGTCCGAGGACCACCTCACCCCGGTCGCCGCCGTCTGCCTCTGGTACGACGTCGGCTCGCGCCACGAAGTCAAGGGGCGGACCGGTCTGGCTCACCTCTTCGAGCACCTGATGTTCCAGGGCTCGGCGAGCGTATCGGGCAACGGGCACTTCGAGCTCGTCCAGGGCGCCGGCGGCTCGCTGAACGGCACCACCAGCTTCGAGCGCACGAACTACTTCGAGACGATGCCGGCCCACCAGCTGGAGCTCGCCCTGTGGCTGGAGGCGGACCGCATGGGCTCGCTGCTCGCCGCCCTGGACGAGGAGTCCATGGAGAACCAGCGCGACGTCGTCAAGAACGAGCGCCGCCAGCGCTACGACAACGTCCCGTACGGCACGGCGTTCGAGCGGCTGACCGCCCTGGCCTACCCCGAGGGCCACCCGTACCACCACACCCCGATCGGTTCCATGGCCGATCTGGACGCCGCCTCCCTCGAGGACGCCCGGAACTTCTTCCGCACGTACTACGCGCCCAACAACGCCGTCCTGTCGGTCGTGGGCGACATCGACCCCGAGCGCACCCTCGCCTGGGTCGAGAAGTACTTCGGCAGCATCCCGGCGCACGACGGCAAGCAGCCGCCCCGCGACGGCTCCCTCCCCGAGACCATGGGCGGGCAGCTCCGCGAGGAGATCGTCGAGGAGGTCCCGGCCCGCGCGCTGATGGCCGCCTACCGCCTGCCGCACGACGGCACCCGCGAGTGCGACGCCGCCGACGTGGCGCTGACCATCCTCGGCGGCGGCGAGTCCTCCCGCCTGCACAACCGCCTGGTCCGCCGCGACCAGAGCGCCGTCGCGGCCGGCTTCGGCCTGCTGCGGCTCGCCGGCGCCCCCTCCCTGGGCTGGCTGGACGTCAAGACCTCCAGCGGCGTCGAGGTCCCCGCCATCGAGGCGGCGGTCGACGAGGAGCTCGGCCGGTTCGCCGCCGAGGGCCCCACGGCCGACGAGATGGAGCGCGCCCAGGCCCAGCTGGAGCGCGAGTGGCTGGACCGGCTGGGCACCGTCGCCGGCCGCGCCGACGAACTGTGCCGCTTCGCGGTGCTGTTCGGCGACCCGCAGCTGGCCCTGACGGCCGTCGAGCGGGTCCTGGCCGTCACCGCGGAGGAGGTGCAGGCCGTGGCCGCCGCCCGGCTGCGCCCCGACAACCGCGCGGTCCTGGTCTACGAGCCGCTGGCCGGCTCCGAAGAGAACGACGAGAGCGACGAGAACGAGGGGGCGGAGCAGTGAGCGACACCGCAGCCGTCACGATGACCTTCCACCCGCGCCCCGAGGCCGGCGAGGCCGCGCCGTGGGCCTTCCCCGCCCCCGAGCGCTCCACCCTCGGCAACGGGCTGACCCTGCTGCGCTGCCACCGCCCCGGCCAGCAGGTCGTCGCCGTCGAGGTCAACCTCGCGGCCCCGCTCGACGCCGAGCCCGCGGGCCTCGACGGGGTGGCCACCATCATGGCCCGCGCCCTGTCGGAGGGCACCGACAAGCAGTCCGCCGAGGAGTTCGCCGCCGAGCTGGAGCGCTGCGGAGCCACCCTCGACGCCCACGCCGACCACCCCGGCCTGCGCGTCTCCCTGGAGGTCCCGGTCTCCCGCCTGCCCAAGGCGCTCGGGCTGCTCGCCGAGGCGCTGCGCGCCCCGGCGTTCGACGACGCCGAGGTGTCCCGGCTGGTGCGCAACCGGCTCGACGAGATCCCGCACGAGCAGGCCAACCCGCAGCGCCGCGCCGCGAAGGAGCTCTCCAAGGAGCTGTTCCCGGCCACGCTGCGCATGTCCCGGCCCCGCCAGGGCACCGAGGAGACGGTCGCGCGGATCGACTCCGCCGCAGTACGCGCCTTCTTCGAGGCCCACGTACGCCCCTCCACCGCCACCGCGGTGATCGTGGGCGACCTGACCGGCGTCGACCTGGACGCCGTCCTCGCCGACACCCTGGGCGCCTGGACGGGCGACACCGCCGAGGCCCTGCCGGTGCCGCCGGTCACGGCTGACGACTCGGGCCGCGTGATCATCGTGGACCGGCCCGGAGCCGTCCAGACGCAGCTGCTGATCGGCCGGATCGGGCCGGACCGGCACGACATCGTCTGGGCCCCGCAGGTCCTCGGCACCTACTGCCTGGGCGGCACCCTGACCTCCCGCCTGGACAAGGTGCTGCGCGAGGAGAAGGGCTACACGTACGGCGTGCGCGCCTTCGGCCAGGTGCTGCGTTCCACGGCCGACGGCAAGGGCGCCTCGATGCTCGCCATCAGCGGCTCGGTGGACACCCCCAACACCGGTCCGGCGCTGGCGGACCTGTGGCAGGTGCTGCGCACCCTCGCCGCCGAGGGCCTCACGGACGCCGAGCGCGACGTGGCGGTGCAGAACCTGGTGGGCGTGGCCCCGCTGAAGTTCGAGACGGCCGCCTCGGTCGCCGGGACGCTGGCCGACCAGGTCGAGCAGGAGCTGCCGGACGACTACCAGGCGCGGCTGTACGCGCGGCTGGCCGAAACCGGTACGGCGGAGGCCACTTCGGCGGTCGTGAGCGCCTTCCCGGTGGACCGGCTGGTCACGATCCTCGTGGGCGACGCGGCGCAGATCGAGGAGCCCGTCCTGGCCCTCGGGATCGGCGAGGTCACGGTCGTCACCAACTGACGGGCGGCCGAGCGGCAACTGACCGGAAGTCGGCCTGAACCGGCCTGGTCCGGCCCGATGGCGAGGGGGCCCGGTGGAGCATCCACCGGGCCCCCTTTGTCCGTTTAGTGATGTGGTTGCGGTTATGCGGTGTGGCGTACGCAACAAATCCGCTCGTCTGTTTGGCGATTGACTGATGATCCGCCTAGCGTCAGGCGTGCTGTCCGTCACTTGTGCCAGCCGCAGCCGCGGCACCGGGCAGCGATCGCCGAGTCCCCGTCAGGCGCGAGCCTGGGGAGCCGGGGACCCACATCAGTCCCTGGGGTGAATCGGACCGCCTCGCAAGAGGGGGCCCGTAGGAGACCTTCCTGCTCCGAACCCGTCAGCTAACCCGGTAGGCGAGAGGGAAGGAAAGGATCACCCCCGCCATGGCGTTTGGCAGTCGTGCAGCCGGTTCCGGTAAGCACCGCGGTTCGAGCCGTCTGAGCCGCAAGACCGCCGGCTACGCCGGCATAGCCGCCCTCGCCACCACGGGCGTGGTGGGCACCCTCGCGGCCCCGGCCTTCGCCGCCGACTCCCACGGGGGCCCCTCCGTCGAGGACACCGGCGCGCTGAACGCCGTCGTCGTCGCCGACGGCCTCCAGGACGACATCGAGGTCCAGGCCGCCACCCAGCAGACCGCCGCCGAGTCCGTCGCCGCCCAGGCGCAGGCCGAGGCCGACGCGAAGACCCGCGCCGCCGAGGCGAAGCGCATGGCCGAGGCCAAGGAGAAGGCCGAGAAGGAAGCCGCGGAGAAGGCCGCCAAGGAAGAGGCCCGCAAGCGCGCCAACACCTTCGTCGCCCCGGTCGACGGCTCCTACGTCAGCACCCAGTACGGCGCGGGCGGCGGCATGTGGTCCTCCGGCAGCCACACGGGCATCGACTTCCACGCCGACGAGGGCACCTCCGTCCACGCGGTGGGCTCGGGCACGATCGTCGAGGCCGGCTGGGGCGGCGCCTACGGCAACAACGTCGTGATCCGCCACAACGACGGCACCTACACCCAGTACGGCCACCTGCTGTCGCTGAACGTCTCGGTCGGCGAGAGCGTCACCGCGGGCCAGCAGATCGGCCTGTCCGGCTCGACCGGCAACTCCAGCGGCCCGCACCTGCACTTCGAGGCCCGCACCGGCGCCACGTACGGCACGGACATCAACCCGCTGGCCTACCTGCGCCAGCACGGCGTCGGCATCTGACCCGACACCCCCTTTCCGCACGAAGGCCCCGGCTCACCGAGCCGGGGCCTTCCGCGTTCCGTTCCGAATTTCCGGGCGTTCTCGGAAATCTCCGCGCGTTGCAATAGAGTCGCAGTGGCAGCACGGTCGATGGATACGAAACCCAGCGGAGGTCCGGCCTTGCGTATTCCGGCGCACGCGGTGTGTACAGCCATTCGCGACGATATCGTCTCGGGCTTTTTCGGGCCGGGCGGCCGGCTGACCGAGGAGGTGCTCGCCCGCCGGTACGGGGTCTCGCGCGTCCCGGTGCGCGAGGCGCTGCGCACGCTGGAGTCCGAGGGGTTCGTCATCACCCGGCGCCACGCGGGGGCCTGCGTGGCCGAGCCGAGCGAGCAGGAGGCGGCCGATCTGCTGGAGCTGCGGCTGCTGCTGGAGCCCCTCGCGGCCGCGCGCGCGGCCCGGCGGCGCACCGAGGCGCACCTGAGGGTGCTGCGGGGGCTGGTGCGGCTGGGCCAGGAGCGGGCCAGGCGGGCGCAGGGGGAGGATCTGCGGGCGCTGGGGAGCTGGTTCCACGAGACCCTGGCGCAGGCGTCCGGCAGCCCGGGGCTGATCGCCCTGCTGACGCAGACCCGGCGCAAGGTCGCCTGGCTGTACGAGGTGGGGGCGCCGGTGCGGCCGGTGGACTCCTGGGCGGAGCACGGGGCCGTCGTGGACGCGGTGGCGCGCGGGGACGCGGAACGGGCGCGGGCGCTGGCCGCGCTGCACGGGGAGCGGGCGATGGGTGTTTTCCGGCCCCGGGTGAGGACTTTGCAACGTGCCGTAAACACGGCGGGTGGCCGGAATTAACGCGGGGCGTGTAGGAAAAGGGAGTGCGGCCGAATTGTTTTCCGCCGCGTGATTTCCGGCGGGGTGATTATCGGCAGGCGCGATTTCGCCCCTCCCCGCCCTTCCGCACGCCTCGGACAGCACGAAGCCGCGGTCCCCGGGGTGGTGGGGCCGCGGCTTCGGGTGAAGAAGGGGTCAGACGGTTTCCGGGAGTTCCTCCAGGCCCTCCGCGACCAGCTTCGCGAGGCGGTCCAGCGCGGCCTCCGCGCCGTCGGCCTCGGACGCCAGGACGACCTCCTCGCCGCCCTGGGCGCCCAGGCCCAGGACCGCCAGCATGGAAGCGGCGTTGACGGGGTCGCCGCCCGCCTTCGCGATGGTCACGGGGACGCCCGAAGCGGTCGTCGCGCGGACGAAGATCGAGGCGGGACGAGCGTGCAGGCCCTCGGCCCAGCCGACGTTGACGCGGCGCTCTGCCATGGTGATGCCCTTCAGGTTCTCGCGGTTGTCTAGACCAGTCTCTCACGTCACCCGGAATGCTCGGACCGACCTTCGGCCCGATCCCGCCGCCGTTCGGCCCTGCTCAGCTTTGCACTGATTCGCCCCAGCGTGCCTCATTCCCGGCGTACGCGCCGCGCGGTCCGCCGCGGCCGCCCGGACGCGTGGCCGGATCCTCCCCTTAGGCTGACCCCATGACCACCGAGTCGGACCTCTCGTACCCGGCCCACTGGGAAGCGGACGTCGTGCTGCGCGACGGCGGCACCGCCCGGATCCGCCCCATCACGGCCGAGGACGCCGGCCGGCTGGTCAGCTTCTACGAGCAGGTCTCGGACGAGTCGAAGTACTACCGGTTCTTCGCCCCCTACCCCCGGCTCTCCGACCGCGACGTGCACCGCTTCACGCACCACGACTTCGTCGACCGCGTCGGCCTCGCCGCGACCATCGGCGACGAGTTCATCGGCACCGTCCGCTTCGACCGCATCGGCCCCGACGGCCGGCCCGCCTCCGCTCCCGCGGACGAGGCCGAGGTGGCCTTCCTCGTCCAGGACGCCCACCAGGGCCGCGGCGTCGCCTCCGCCCTCCTCGAACACATCGGGGCCGTGGCGCGCGAGCGGGGCATCCGCCGCTTCGCGGCCGAGGTGCTGCCCGCCAACACCAAGATGATCAAGGTGTTCACGGACGTCGGCTACCAGCAGAAGCGCAGCTTCGAGGACGGCTCCGTCCACCTCACCCTCGACCTCGAACCCACCGCCGAGTCCCTCGCCGTCCAGCGCGCCCGCGAACAGCGCGCCGAGGCCCGCTCCGTCCAGCGGCTGCTGGCCCCCGGCTCGGTCGCGGTGATCGGCGTCAGCCGCTCCGGATCCGGCGTGGGCGCCGCCGCGCTGCGCAACCTGCGCGACGGCGGCTTCCACGGCCACCTCTACGCCGTCAACGAGGCCCGGGCGGCGGGGATGGAGGGGGACCTGCTGGACGGGGTGCGGGCCTACCGCGCCGTCGCCGACATCGGGGCCCCCGTGGACCTCGCGGTGATCGCCGTACCGGCCGAGCGGGTGCCCGACGCCGTCGCCGACTGCGGGGAGCACGGGGTGCAGGGGCTGGTGGTGCTGTCCGCCGGCTACGGGGAGAGCGGCCCCGGCGGCCTGGCCCGGCAGCGCGAACTGGTGCGGCAGGTGCGCTCGTACGGGATGCGGCTCATCGGGCCCAACGCCTTCGGGGTGATCAACACCGCCGCGGACGTCGAGCTGAACGCCTCCCTCGCGCCCGCCCCCGCCACCGCTCGCGGCCGGATCGGGCTGTTCACGCAGTCCGGGGCCATCGGCATCGCCCTCCTCTCCGGGCTGCTGCGCCGCGGCGAGGGGCTGTCCTCCTTCGTGTCCGCCGGCAACCGGGCGGACGTCTCCGGCAACGACATCCTCCAGTACTGGTACGAGGACGGGGCCACCGACGTGGCCCTGATGTACCTGGAGACCCTCGGCAACCCCCGCAAGTTCAGCCGGCTCGCCCGCCGCACCGCCGCCGTCAAGCCCCTCGTCGTCGCCCTCGGCGGCCGCCACACCCCCGCCGGGCACGTCGTCCCCGGGACCCGGCTCCCCGAGGCCACCGTCTCCGAGCTGCTCCGGCAGGCCGGCGTCATCCGGGTCGACACCGTCACCGAGCTCGTCGACGCCGGGCTCCTGCTGGCCGGGCAGCCCCTGCCGGCCGGGCCCCGGGTGGCGATCCTTGGGAACTCCGAGTCCCTCGGCGTGCTCACGTACGACGCCTGCCTGAACGAGGGCCTGCGGCCGTCGCCCCCGCTGGACCTCACCACCGCCGCCACCCCCGAGGACTTCCGCGCCGCCCTCACCGCCGCCCTGGCCTCCGAGGACTGCGACGCCGTCGTCGTCACCGCCATCCCCTGGGTCGGCGAGCGGGCCCTGGCCGACGAGCTCGCGGAGGCCCTGCGCGAGGCCGTCGCCGAGGTCCCCGGCAAGCCCGTCGCCGTCGTCCACGTCGAGCTCGGCGAACTCGTCGAGGCCCTCTCCGCCGCCCGGGCCACCGCCCTCCCTCCCGCCGCCGCCCCGGAGCCCGCGGCCCCCGCGCCCCGCGACCGCACCCCGGCCGCCCCCGCCCCCGGCGGCCCCGCCGCCCCGCCCCCGGCCGCCCCCGCCCCCGACGGGCGGATCCCCGCCTACCCCGCCGCCGAGCGGGCCGTGAAGGCCCTCGCCGAGGCCGTCCGCTACGCCGAGTGGCGCCGGGCCAACGCCGACGCCGGCCACGTCCCCGAGTACGAGGACATCGACGAGCACGGCGCCGCCGCCCGGCTCACCGCCCTCCTCGCCGGCGTAGGCGAGGGCGCCGCGCTCACCCTGGAGGAGGCCGACGCCCGCGAGCTGCTCGGCCGCTACGGGATCCGGGTCCTGCCCGTCCTCCCCGCCCCCAGCGCCGACGCCGCCGTCCGCGCCGCCCGGGTCCTCGGCTACCCCGTCGCCCTCAAGACCACCGCCCCGCACCTGCGCCACCGCGCCGACCTGGGCGGCGTGCGCCTCGACCTCACCACCGAGGCCGAGCTGCGCCGCTCGTACGAGGAGCTCACCGAGGCCCTGGGCAAGCCCGCCGAGCTGCTGCCCGTCGTCCAGTCCATGGCCCCGCGCGGGGTGGACACCGTCGTCCGCTCCGTCGTCGACCCCGCCGCCGGAGCCGTCCTCTCCTTCGGGCTCGCCGGAGTCCCCTCCGAGCTGCTCGGCGACACCGCGCACCGCCTCGTCCCCGTCACCGACCGCGACGCCGCCGGACTGGTCCGCTCCCTGCGCGCGGCGCCCCTGCTCTTCGGCTGGCGCGGCAGCGACCCCGTCGACACCCCCGCGCTGGAGGAACTGCTGCTGCGGCTGTCCCGGCTGGTGGACGACCATCCGGAAGTGACCGGGATCTCCCTGGAGCCGGTCGTCGTCGCCACCGAGGGCCTCACCGTGCTCAGCGCCACCGTCCGTGTCGCCCACCCGCCCGCACGGACCGACCTCGGCCCGCGCACCCTGCCCAGCTACTGACCGACGGGCAGGTAGGGGGACCCCGTACGGGCCTTAGGATGGACCTCATGGCGAAATCCGGTACGACGACCCAGGGGCTGCGCGCGGCGATCGAGCGCAGCGGCTACTACCCGGCCCTCGTGGCCGAGGCCGTGGAGGCCGCTGTGGGCGGCGAGCCGGTCTCGTCGTACGTGGTCCACCAGGAGACCACCTTCGACTCCAACGAGGTCCGCCGGCACGTGACCGTGCTGGTCCTCACCGACAACCGGTTCATCGTCAGCCACACCGACGAGCAGGCCGCCGACGCCGGGTCCCCGTCCCCGTACGCGACCACCTCCACCGAGTCGGTCAAGCTCGGCTCCATCTCCTCCGTGGTGCTCAGCCGCGTCGTGGCCAACCCGGAGTCCTACACGCCCGGCCAGCTGCCCCGCGAGGTCGTCCTGACCATCGGCTGGGGCGCGGTCTCGCGCATCGACCTGGAGCCCGCCGCCTGCGGCGACCCCAACTGCGACTCCGACCACGGCTACACCGGCAACTCCACCGCGGACGACCTCAGCCTGCGCGTCAGCGAGGCCGGCGACGGCCCCGAGACGGTCCGCCAGACGCTGCTCTTCGCCCAGGCCCTCTCCGAGGCCACCGCGGCCACCGCCCGCTGATGTCGTACTCCGCGCCGCCGAACTGGTCGGACGATCCGGAACTCCTCGACCTCGCCGGCGCCCCGGTCCCGCACTACGGCACCGGCTCGCTCGCCGACCTGCTGCCCACCCTGGCGGCGGGCCAGGGCGTACCCGGCCTCACCGCCGGGATCGCCGAGCTGACCCCGGCCGACCGCAACTGCGTCTTCCTGGTCGACGGCATGGGCTGGGAGCAGATCAAGGCCCACCCGGAGTACGCCCCCTTCCTGACCTCCCTGCTCGCGGGCTCGCGCGGCGGCACCGGCCGCCCGATCACCGCGGGCTTCCCGGCGACCACCGCCACCTCGCTCGCCTCCGTCGGCACCGGTCTGCCGCCCGCCCGGCACGGCCTGCCCGGCTACGCCGTGCGCAACCCGGCCTCCGGCGAGCTGATGAACCAGCTCCGCTGGTACCCGTGGACCCCGCCGAAGCCCTGGCAGCCGTACCCGACGGTGTTCCAGCTCGCGGACGCGGCCGGCGTGCACACCGCCCAGGTGTCCGCCCCCAACTTCCAGAGCACCCCGCTCACCCAGATCGCCCTCAGCGGCGGCACCTTCCACGGCCGGATGACCGGCGAGGAGCGGATGGACCTCGCCGCGATCCAGCTCGCGGCCGGTGAGCGCTCCCTCGTCTACACGTACTACAGCGAGCTCGACGGGGCCGGACACCGCCACGGCGTGGACTCCGACGCCTGGCGCGGCCAGCTCATGTACGTCGACCGGCTCGTGCAGCGGCTCGCCGAGCAGCTGCCGCCGCGCACCGCCCTGTACGTGACCGCCGACCACGGCATGGTCGACATCCCCTTCGACGAGGACTCCCGCGTCGACTTCGACGAGGACTGGGAGCTGGGCGCGGGCGTGGCCCTGCTCGGCGGCGAGGGCCGGGCCCGGCACGTCTACGCGGTGCCCGGCGCCGAGGCCGACGTGCTGACCGTCTGGCGCGAGGTCCTCGGCGACCGCTTCTGGGTCGCGAGCCGCGAAGAGGCCCTGGAACTCGGCTGGTTCGGGGCGCCGGGGGAGTGCGACGAGCGGGTCCTCGGCCGGATGGGCGACGTGATCGCCGCCGCCCAGGCCGACGTCGCGATCACCGCCTCCCGCAACGAGCCCAACGAGTCGGCCCTCACCGGCATGCACGGCTCCATGACGGCGGCCGAACAGCTGGTCCCGCTCCTCGAAGTCCGCACCTGACGCCTCCCGTCCGACCCGCTCCGCCCCTCCCCGCCCACGACCCGAAAGGTCCCGTACCCCCCATGCCCGAGCTGGTGTTCTTCTCCGGAACGATGGACTGCGGAAAGAGCACACTGGCTCTCCAGATCGGCCACAACCGATCCGCCCGGGGACTCCAGGGCGTGATCTTCACCCGCGACGACCGGGCGGGCGAGGGCAAGATCTCCTCCCGGCTCGGCCTGGTGACCGAGGCCGTCGAGGCCGCCGAGGGCATGGACCTGTACGCGTACCTGGTGGAGCTGCTGTCCAAGGGCGGCAAGGCCGACTACGTGATCGTGGACGAGGCCCAGTTCCTCGGGCCCGAGCAGATCGACCAGCTGGCCCGCATCGTCGACGACCTCGACATGGACGTCTTCGCCTTCGGCATCACCACCGACTTCCGCACCAAGCTCTTCCCCGGCTCCCAGCGGCTGATCGAGCTGGCCGACCGGATCGAACAGCTCCAGGTCGAGGCCCTGTGCTGGTGCGGCGCCCGCGCCACCCACAACGCCCGCACGGTGGGCGGGGTCATGGTCGTCGAGGGCGCCCAGGTGGTGGTCGGCGACGTCAACCGCCCGGCGGAGGAGATCGGCTACGAGGTCCTGTGCCGGCGCCACCACCGCCGCCGCCTGACCTCCGCCTCGGCGCACGCGGGCGCCCTCTCCCCGGACGTGCTCCCCGTCAACTCCGCGTGAACCGCAGTCCGGTGCCCGGACCTCCGTAACTCCTGACGAACTGCGGGCCCGGGGGAGTCCGGCGGCGGGCGGTCGCCCTACCGTTCGTGGAATGACGACCGCCGCCCCCGTTCCGGCCATCGAGCACCACGTGCTGCTGGTGCTCCTCCTCCAGCTGGCGCTCCTCCTGCTCCTCGCCGTCTCCCTCGGGCAGCTGGCCGCGCGCTTCAAGATGCCGGCGATCGTCGGCGAGCTGCTCGCGGGGGTGCTCGTCGGCCCCTCGGTCCTCGGCCACCTGCTGCCCGGCCTCGCCGGCCGGCTGCTGCCCGAGCGGCCCGCGCAGATGCACCTCCTCGACGCGATCGGCCAGCTGGGCGTCCTGCTCCTCGTCGGCGTCACCGGCATGGAGCTGGACTTCGGCCTCGTCAGGCGCCGCGGGGCCACCGCCGTCCGGGTCAGCCTCGCCGGTCTGCTCCTGCCCCTGGGGCTCGGCGTCGCCACGGGCCTGCTGCTGCCCGCCTCGCTGCTGCCGGAGGGCACCGACCCGAGGGTGTTCGCCCTGTTCCTGGGCGTGGCCCTGTGCGTCAGCGCGATCCCCGTGATCGCCAAGACCCTGCTGGACATGAACCTGCTGCACCGCGAGGTCGGCCAGCTGACCCTGGCCTCCGGGGTGATCGACGACGTCATCGGCTGGTTCCTGCTCTCCGTCGTCTCGGCGATGGCCACGGCGGGCCTGACGGCGGGCCGGCTCACCGCCTCCCTGCTGTACCCCGTCGCCGCCGTGGTGTTCGCCCTGCTGGTGGGCCGGCCCGCCGTCAGGCTCGCCCTGCGCGCGGCCAACCGGTCGCCGGAGCCCGGGCCGACCGTCGCCGTGGCGGCCCTGGCCGTCCTGCTCGGCGCGGCGGGCACGCACGCGCTGGGACTGGAGGCGGTCTTCGGCGCCTTCGTGAGCGGCGTGCTGATCAGCACCAGCGGCGAGCTGGACCCGCGCAGGCTGGCCCCGCTGCGCACCACCGTGCTGGCCTTCCTCGCGCCGCTCTACTTCGCCACGGCCGGGCTCCGGATGGACCTGACCGCGCTGGCCGGGCCCGAGGTGCTGGGCGCGGCGTGCGCCGTGCTGGCCGTGGCCGTCCTCGGCAAGTTCGCGGGCGCCTACGCCGGAGCGAAGCTCAGCCGGATGACCGGCTGGGAGGCCCTCGCGCTCGGCGCCGGGATGAACTCCCGGGGGGTGATCGAGGTGATCGTGGCGATGACGGGCCTGCGGCTCGGCATCCTCGGACCCGAGACGTACACCGTGGTGATCCTCGTAGCGATCGTGACCTCCCTCATGGCCCCGCCCGTGCTGCGCGTCGCCATGGCCCGCGTCGAGGAGGGGGAGCCCCGGCCGGTGGGCGGGGCCGGCGGGCGGTCAGGCGGGCCCGGGGGCGAGCCCGTCCTCGACCAGGCCCGCGAGGACCGCCTGGCCCAGGGCCTGGACCGCGGACTGGGGGCGCACCATCACGGTGAACTCCTTGATCCGGCCCTCCCCGTCGAACTGCAGCTGGTCGATCCCGTGGATCTGCCGGCCCGCCACCAGCGCCCGGAAGGGCAGGACCACCGTCGGGGCGGCCTCCCCGTCGGCGCTGGTCTCAACCTCCCCCTCCAGCCGTCCCAGGTAGCGAAGGTCCTCGAAGGTGCGCAGCAGGACCCCGAAGAGGCCCATGACCATGGCCTTGCCCTCGAACGGGACGAACTTCACCGGGCTGTACAGCCGGACGTCGTCCGTGAACAGCTCATCCAGCGCGGCCAGATCGCGCTTCTCAACGGCGGCGCGGAAGCGTTCGGCAGTCTCCATGACCCCTCCAGGGACTCTGATGGCTCAAAGATGTGATTACTCAAGAATCTGACTAGTCACTTTCTTGAGTATGATGCCGAGGCGTACGAGGAAAGGGAAGGGGCCCGGCATGGCACTGCGGCACGCGGTCCTGGCGGCGCTGCTCGACGACGAGTACAGCGGCTACCAGCTGGCGAAGGCGTTCGACATCAGCGTCGCCAACTTCTGGCACGCCCTGCCCCAGCAGCTCTACGCCGAGCTGGCCCGGCTGGAGGCGGACGGACTGGTCGCGGGCCGGGAGGTGGTCCAGGAGACCCGGCCCAACAAGCGGCTCTTCCGGGTCACCGAAGCCGGCCGCGCCGAGCTGGAGCGGTTCGCCGAGGCCGCGTCCAAGCCCTCCTCCATCCGCGACGACCTCCTCGTCAAGGTCCAGACGGCCGACCGCGTCGGCACCGGCCCCGTCATCGAGCAGCTGGAGCGGCGGGCGGCCGCGGCCGGGGCCAAGCTCGAACTCCTCGGCAAGCTCCTGGACAACATGCGCGGAGACCTGGACGAGGCCGAGTACCTCCTGCGGGGCGAGCGGGTCGGGCGGTACCTGACCTGCCTGCGCGGCCTCGCCTTCGAACGGGAGCACCGGGACTGGTGCCTGCGCTCCGCGGCCGTACTGAGGGAAAGGCAGCAGACCGATGAGCAACGGTGAGCCCCTGCGCTACGTCGCCCTGGGCGACAGCCAGACCGAGGGGGTCGGGGACGGCGACGACACGGTGGGCCTGCGGGGCTTCGCCGACCGGCTCGCCGAGCACCTCGCGGCGGCCCACCCGGGCCTGCTCTACGCCAACCTCGCCGTCCGGGGCCGACTCGCCGGCCGGATACGGGCGGAACAGCTGGGCCCGGCCCTGGAGCTGAGGCCCGACGTGGCCACCGTCGTGGCGGGCGTCAACGACCTGCTGCGGCCCCGGTTCGACGCCGCCGAGGTGGCCGGGGAGCTGGAGGAGATGTTCGCCGCGCTGACCGCCGCCGGGGCCCGGGTCGCCACCGCGACCTTCCCCGACGTGGGCCGGATCGCCCCCATGGCCCGGCCGCTGCGCCCGCGCGTGGACGAGCTCAACGCCCGCGTCCGGGACGCCGCCGCGCGCCACGGGGTCGTGGTCGCCGAGACGGCCCGGGCGGCCGTCGCGACCGACCCGCGGCTGTGGAGCACCGACCGGCTCCACGCGAGTCCCCTCGGCCACGCCCGGATCGCCGCGGCCCTGGCCGAGGCCCTCGCCGTGCCGGGCTCCGACGACGCCTGGCAGCGCCCCCTGCCGCCCCTGCGGCCCCGTACCGCCGTCCGGACCGCGGCTGCCGAGCTGGGCTGGGCGGCCGGCTTCCTCGGCCCCTGGCTCGGCCGCAGGCTGCGCGGCGCCTCCTCCGGCGACGGCCGCACCGCCAAGCGGCCCCGGCCACTGCCGGTGGCCTAGGCCTGGACCTCCCCGGCGGACCGCACCAGGGCGAACACCGCCCCCTCGGGGTCCGCGACCAGGGCCAGCCGGCCCCGGATCCGGTCCCGGGGCGGGCTGAGCACCCGGCCGCCCAGTTCCGTCACCCGGGCCGCCGCCGCGTCGGTGTCGCGGACCTCGAAGTACGTCATCCAGTGCGGCCCCCGGTCGTGCGGCAGCGACCGGCCGACCCCGTGCACCGCGGCCACCGGCCGGCCGTCCAGCCGCAGGGTCAGGTAGTCGAAGTCGGCGGAGGCGGCCGGGTGCCGCTCGGACTCGTGGCCGAAGACGTGCTGGTAGAACTTGCCGACCGTCAGGGTGTCCTGGGTGACCAGCTCGTTCCACACCGGCGTGCCCGGCTTCCCGTACGGCCGCCCGTGCCGCCCGGAGTCCTGCCAGACCCCGAAGATCGCGCCCAGCGGGTCGGAGCAGATCGCCACCCGCCCCTCGGCCCCGGCGTCCATCGGGCCCACCGCGACCGTGCCGCCGCAGGAGCGGATCGCCTCGGCCGCGCAGTCGGCGTCGTCCGTGGCGAAGTACGTGGTCCAGGCGACCGGGAGGTGCCGGTCCGGCGGCATCTCCCCGATGCCGGCCACCTCCTCCCCGTCGAGGACGGCCCGGACCCCCGGGCCGAGCTGCGCGGGTCCCGGCTCGTACTCCCAGCCGAACAGGTCGGCGTAGAAGTCCTCGGTCCTCCCGAGGCCGTGCACCATCAGGCTCACCCAGCACGGTGTGCCGGACGGCCGCCGCGAAGCCCCCGCTGCCTCGGTCATGTCAGCAGTCTCCTCCGTCGTGTCCCGAATGACGCCGCTGATGCTTCCACTCCGCGGGGCGCGGCGCGCCCCGACCGGGCCGGACGGTACGGGGGTGGACGGAGATGACCGGATCACTGCGGCCCGTCGATGTCGGGCTTGTTACACGGGCGTGCGGGCGGGGAGGAAGATGGGCCCATGACTGCGATCCTCACGGCCTCCGCACTGATGGGCGAACTGGCCGCCCCCCGCCCGCCGGTGCTCCTCGACGTCCGCTGGCAGCTCGGCGGCCCCGACCAGCGCCCCGCCTACGAGGCCGGGCACCTGCCCGGCGCCGTGTACGTCGACCTCGACCGCGAACTGGCAGGTCCGCCCGGGTCCGGCGGCCGTCACCCGCTGCCCGACCCGGAGGCCTTCGGCGCCGTGATGCGCCGCGCCGGGGTGCGCGCGGACGAGCCGGTGGTCGTGTACGACGGAGGCCAGGGCTGGGCGGCCGCCCGGGCCTGGTGGCTGCTGCGCTGGACGGGTCACCCGAACGTGCGAGTCCTCGACGGGGGCCTGGCCGCGTGGACGGCCGGGGGCGGCCCGGTGACCGCCGACGCGCCGGTACCGGCCGAGGGCGATTTCAAGCCAAACCCCGGAGCGCTGGGCCTGCTGGAGGCGGACGACGCCGCCGCGCTGGCCCGGACGGGACTGCTGCTGGACGCCCGGGCGGGGGAGCGCTACCGGGGCGAGGTCGAGCCGATCGACCCGGTCGGCGGGCACATCCCGGGCGCGGTGTCGGCCCCGACCACCGAGAACACGGGCCCCGACGGCCTGTTCCTCCCCGCCGAGACCCTCAGGGCCCGGTTCGCGGAACTGGGGGCCACCCCGGACACCGAGGTCGGCGTGTACTGCGGTTCGGGGGTCTCCGGGGCGCACGAGGTCCTCGCCCTGGAGGTGGCGGGCATCCCGGCCGCCCTCTACGCGGGCAGCTGGTCCCACTGGTCGTCGGACCCGCAGCGCCCCGTGGCCACCGGCCCCAACCCCTGACGGGTCCCCGTCCGGCGGCGCCGCCATCCTGGGCGTGGTCTGCCTGGCGGGCATGGCTGCGGTCATGCTGCCGG
>NZ_JBFBGN010000115.1:0-23178 GCF_040684675.1 Streptomyces sp. NPDC089915
CGGCGCCCAATCCGTGCTGTCGGTTAACTACTCGTACGTAGGGAGCGCCCCATTCCCCAAGGGGCCGCTCGACATCCGCCGAGGCTCCGTCAAGTCGGCGAGGACCAGGTGACGTCCAACGCGGCACCCCCGCCCCGCCCGCCCCACCCATCCCTCACACCCCGCAGGACACTCCCGCGCGGGACCCCGCCCCGTCCGCGACTGACGGTGTTTCAGCACTTCGGAAGGGGTCACCCGGAAAGGCGATCCGCGCGAGAATGCGCGGCATGGGTCTGACCGAGCAGCTCCTGCATCCCGACCCCCGGCGGCGCGAAGGGGCCGCGCGGCGGGTGAGCGCGGCGGTGTGGGACCCCGGGGCCGAGGGGGAGCTGGCCGGGCTGCTCGTCGAGGCCGCCTGCGCCGAGGAGGACCCCGGCGCGCTGGAGGCCCAGCTCGGCGCGCTCGTCACCGTCGAAGCGGGCATCAGCGACCTCGGGCTCCAGCGGCTCGGGCAGATCTGGCCCGCGCCGCCCGTACTGGAACGGCTCCTCGCGCGGGCCGGCCGGCTCCAGATCTCCGCGCCCGTCACCCCCAGCGGGTCCGCCGCGCTCACCGTCGTGCGCTGCCTGCGGGGGGTCCCCCGTACCGGCTCCCGGCTGCGCACCCCCGACGGGGCGTGGGTGGCGCTGGAGCGGATCGAGCTCTACGGGCGGGCCGTCGACCGGCTGGACGCCGGCAGCACCGCCCGGGTGCTGCTCTCCGGGCCCGGGGCGGGCGGACTGGAGGAATGGGACCGCCTCGACGTCGACCCCCGCGCCCGCGAATACGTCCGGCTGCTGCTGGACCCCGACCCCCGGGCGCGCGGCCTGGCCGCCGACGAGGCCGGCGACCACCCCGACGCCTGGGACGCGGACGCCGGCCGCCGGCTCTGCGCCGCCCTGGCCCGCGCCGCCGTCGCCGAGACCGACCCGCAAGCCCTGGAGAGCGAGCTGCGCGCCCTGCTGGAGCTGGGGCACTTCGTCTCCGCACCCGCCCTCGCCCTGCTCCGCGGCCTGGAACGCACCGCCCTGCCGCCCGTGCTGCGCCCGTACCTGGACGACCTGTTGGACGAACGGCCACCCGGCGACCGGATCCGGCGCTAGCCTTCCGGGGGCGTTGCGCGTTCGCACAGCGTGGTGCGGCCGCTCCGATCCGTCATCCCCTGCGAAGGTGGAACACGTGAAGGCTATCCGTCGATTCACCGTGCGCCCCGTCCTCCCCGAACCCCTCATGCCACTCGCCGAACTCGCGCGCAACCTGCGCTGGTCGTGGCATACGGAAACCCGCGAACTCTTCCAATCCGTCGACCCCGAGGGCTGGCAGGCAGCGGGCGGCGACCCCGTCCGGCTGCTCGGCGCCGTGCCCGCCGCCCGGCTCGCCGAACTCGCCGCCGACCGCCGCTTCCTGCGCCGGCTCGCCGTCGCCGCCGCCGACCTCGACGACTACGTCCACGGCGGCAGGTGGTACCAGACCCACGAGAACGGCGGCACGCTCCCCGCCGCCATCGCCTACTTCTCCCCCGAATTCGGCATCACCGCAGCCCTTCCCCAGTACTCCGGCGGGCTCGGGATCCTCGCCGGTGACCACCTCAAGGCCGCCAGCGACCTCGGCGTCCCGATCATCGGCGTCGGACTGCTCTACCGGCACGGCTACTTCCGCCAGTCCCTCTCCCGCGACGGCTGGCAGCAGGAGCACTACCCGGTCCTCGACCCCCACGAGCTGCCCCTGTCCCTGCTCCGGCAGGAGGACGGCACCCCCGCCCGGGTGACCCTCGCCCTGCCCGGCGGACGCTCGTTGCACGCGCACATCTGGCAGGCCCGCGTCGGCCGCGTCCCGCTGCTCCTGCTCGACTCCGACGTCGAGGACAACGACGCCGGCGCCCGCGAGGTGACCGACCGGCTCTACGGCGGCGGCAGCGACCACCGCCTCCTCCAGGAGATGCTCCTCGGCATCGGCGGGGTCCGCGCCGTCCGCGCCTACTGCGGGATCACCGGCCACCCCGACCCCGAGGTCTTCCACACCAACGAGGGCCACGCCGGCTTTCTCGGCCTCGAACGCATAAGGGAACTCGAAGGGGAGCGCGGCCTCGGCTTCGACGCCAACGTCGAGGCCGTCCGCGCCGGGACCGTCTTCACCACCCACACCCCCGTCCCCGCCGGCATCGACCGCTTCGAGCGCTCCCTCGTCGCCCGCCACTTCGGCGAGGGCGGCGAACTCGCCGGGGTCCCCGTCGAACGGATCCTGGAACTCGGCGCCGAGTCCTACCCCGGCGGCGACCCCGGGGTGTTCAACATGGCGGTCATGGGCCTGCGCCTCGCCCAGCGCGCCAACGGGGTCTCCACCCTCCACGGCGCCGTCAGCCGCGGCATGTTCGCCGGGCTCTGGCCGGGCTTCGACGCGGCCGACGTCCCCATCGCCTCCGTCACCAACGGGGTGCACGCCCCGACCTGGGTCGCCCCCGAGGTGATGCGGCTCGGCACCCGCCAGATCGGCGCCGGACGCACCGAGGACGCCCTCGCCGTCGGCGGCTCCACCCGCTGGGACGCCGTCGCGCAGATCGCCGACCAGGACGTGTGGGACGTCCGCCGCTCCCTGCGCGAGCAGCTGGTCCAGGAGGTACGGGACCGGCTGCGCGCCTCCTGGAAGCAGCGCGGCGCCGCCGACGCCGAGCTCGGCTGGGTGGACACCGTCCTCGACCCGGACGTGCTGACCATCGGCTTCGCCCGGCGCGTCCCCTCCTACAAGCGGCTCACGCTGATGCTGCGCGACCCCGACCGGCTGCGCGCCCTGCTGCTGGACCCCGACCGCCCGGTGCAGATCGTCGTCGCGGGCAAGGCGCACCCGGCGGACGACGGCGGCAAGCGGCTCGTCCAGGAGCTGGTGCGCTTCTCGGACGACCCGCGCGTACGCCACCGGATCGTCTTCCTGCCGGACTACGGCATGGGCATGGCGCAGAAGCTCTACCCGGGCTGCGACGTCTGGCTCAACAACCCGCTGCGGCCGCTGGAGGCCTGCGGGACCAGCGGGATGAAGGCCGCCCTCAACGGCTGCCTCAACCTGTCGGTCCTGGACGGCTGGTGGGACGAGTGGTTCGAGCCCGACTTCGGCTGGGCCATCCCCACGGCCGACGGGCTCGGCACGGACGAGGAGCGGCGCGACGACCTGGAGGCGGCCGCCCTCTACGAGCTGATCGAGAACCGGGTCGCGCCCCGCTTCTACGACCGGGCCGGCCGCACCGGGCTGCCCGAGCGGTGGATCGAGATGGTCCGGCGCACCCTGGTGTCCCTGGGCCCCAAGGTCCTCGCGGGGCGGATGGTGCGGGAGTACGTGGAACGGCTCTACGCCCCGGCCGCGCTCTCCCACCGCGCCCTGACCGCCGACGCGGCGCGGGACCTGGCCTGGTGGAAGGGCCGGATCCGGGCGGCCTGGCCGCGGGTGGCCGTCGAGCACGTGGAGGCCGTCGCCGCCGCCCCGGTGGGCGGCACCGCCGAGCTGGGGGCCACCCTCACGCTGCGGGTGCGGGTCGCGCTCGACGCCCTCGCGCCGGAGGACGTGGAGGTGCAGGCCGTCGCCGGACGGGTCGACGCCCAGGACGTGATCAAGGACGGGCGGGCCTTCCCGCTCAAGCCCGCCTCCGGTCCCGACCTGGAGGGCCGCTGGGTGTACGAGGGGCCGCTCGCCCTCGACCGGACGGGGCCCTTCGGCTACACCGTACGGGTCCTGCCCACGCACCCGCTGCTGGCGACCCCGGCCGAACTGGGCCTGGTCGCGGGCCCGGTGGACACCGACCCGGCGGGCGGCGTCCTGCTGCGCTGAGGCCGGGGGCTCAAGGGGGGCGGGCGGCGGTGGCCAGGGTGCCGTGCTCAGGGAGCGGGCGGCGGGTCCACCAGCCGTCCGTCCTCCACCAGCATCCCGGCCCGCTTGAGCGTCCGCAGGTTCGGGATCACCTCCACCTGCCCCATGCCGGGCACCGCGCCGATCCGCTCGGTGAGGTACGTGTACAGCGCGTCGGTGTCCCGGCACACCACCACGGCCAGCAGGTTCGCCGCCCCGGTGATGGCCGCGGCGAACGGCACCTCCGGATGGCTCCCCAGGGCGGCCCCCACCTCCGCCAGCCGGGCCGGGGGCACGGTCAGCAGCAGGGAGGCGTCCGCCTCGTAGCCCAGGTGCTCCGGGATGACCTCCACGTCGAAGTAGACCGCCCCGCGCTCGCGCAGCCGCTCCAGCCGGCGCCGGGCCGTGGACTCCGACAGGCCCGAGGCCCGGGCCAGCTCCGGATAGCCGGCCCGGCCGTCCCGCCGCAGCACCGCCAGCAGGGCCAGCTCGGCCTCGTCGAGGGTGTAGCGGGCGTCCGCGTACTCCGGTGGGGGCGGCGGCGGGCTCAGGGCCTCGACCTGGTCCGGGCGCAGCCCCTTCAGCGCGGCCCAGACCCCGGGGCCGCCGATGTACTTGCGCAGCACGGTGTGCGCGCTGATCGCCGTCACCCGGCGGGTGCGCGGCAGCTTCTCCAGCAGCAGGGCGTCCCGGTCCTCCCGGGTCCTGGCCCGGGTCATGCAGTGGATCTCCGTACCGCCCGAGTTCAGGGTCACCCAGGCGATGTCCGGCCGGCGGGCCAGCGCCTCGGCCACCGCGACCGCCGCGTCGGGGGCGCACTGGACGCGCACCCAGGACTCGAACAGCCCGACCCGGCCGCCCACCGGCAGCCCGACGACCCGCAGCAGGCCGTTGCCGCGCAGCCGGTGGTAGCGGCGCACCACCGTCTGGTCGGAGACCTCCAGCACCTCGGCCAGCCGGCTGAAGGGGGCCCGGCCGTCGATGGACAGGGCCTGGGCCAGGGACTGGTCGAAGGCGTCCAGCTCGGTGGGCCGGTTCCCGGCCCGGGTGGTGAGGTGCATGGTTCCCATCATTCCCGCCGCCCCGGTGACGGGAATCCTGCGGAAGGGGTCTTCCGGGTGGGTGATTCGGGGCCCCGCTGCCACCGTGGGGCGACCACAGAGATCAATCGCCGGGCACCGACGACCCCGGCTCCGAAGAACAGAAGGAGAATCCCCATGCGCAAATGGCTGCCCCTGACGGCGGTGTGCATCGGGGCGTTCATGCTCCTGGTCGACATCACGATCGTGACCGTCGCCCTCCCGGACATGGCCGCCGACATGCACACCGGCTTCTCAGGGCTCCAGTGGGTGATGGACGTCTACGCCCTCGCCCTGGCCGCCCTGCTGCTCGGTTCGGGCTCGCTCGCCGACCGGATCGGCCGGCGCCGGGTCTACCTCGGCGGGCTCGTGCTCTTCGCCGCCGCCTCCCTCGTCTGCGGTCTGGCCGACGGGCCCGGCGCGCTGATCGCCTTCCGTGCCGTGCAGGGCATAGGCGGCGCGGCGATGGCCGCCACCTCCATGGCCCTGCTCAGCGCCTCCTACCAGGGCCGCGACCGGGGCGTCGCCTTCGGCGTCTGGGGCGCGGTCAACGGCGCCGCCGCCGCGGCCGGGCCGATCGTCGGCGGGCTGCTCACCGAGCACTTCGGCTGGCGCTGGATCTTCTTCATCAACCTGCCGCTGTGCGCCCTCGCCGTGTTCGTGACCCTCAGGGCGGTGACGGAGTCCCGCGACCCGCGCGCCCGGGGGCTGGACCTGCCCGGCATGGCCGCCTTCACCGCGGGGGCCGGGTCCCTGACGTACGCGCTGATCCGGGCCGGCGAGGACGGCTGGGGCTCCTCCGCCACCCTCGGGCTGTTCGGCCTGGCGGCGGCGGCCTTCGCCGCCTTCGTCCTCGTCGAACTGCGCGGCTCCCGCCCGATGCTGGACCTCTCGCTCTTCCGCAGCCCGGCCTTCGTGGCCGTCATGACCGCCGGACTGCTGACCTCCGGGGCCGCGTTCTCGTACCTGATGTACGTCTCCCTGTGGCTCCAGTCCGCCGAGGGGATGAGCCCGGTGGGCGCCGGCCTGGCGCTGGTGCCGATGAGCCTGGCGGCCTTCGTCGTCGCGGCGGCGGCCGGGCGGCTGCTGCACGGGCTCTCCGCCCGGCTGACCATCGGCGGCGGGCTGCTGCTGATCGGCGCGGGCGCGCTGCTCCAGGCCTGGATGCTGGACGCCGGCGACAGCTGGCCGGCGCTGGTGCCGGGGCTGCTGCTGACCGGGGTCGGGGTGGGCGTGTCGATCCCCTCGCTCGCGGCCTCCGCGATGGGGGCGGTGCCGGCGGCCCGGGCGGGCATGGCCGGCGGCGTACTGAACACCGCGCGGCAGCTGGGCACGGCCCTGGGCATCGCGGTGCTGGGAGCCGTGTTCCACGCCGGGCTGGCGGACGGGCTCGGCGGGCAGCCCGCGGGCACCGCCGACGCCCTGGCCTCCGGCGGCGCCGGACGGCTGCTGGCGGCGGTGCCGGGGGCGCGGGACTGGGTGGACGCGGCGTTCGCGAGCGGCCTGCGGGAGACCTTCACGGTGTCGGGGGCGCTGGGCCTGGCCGGCGGGCTGGCGGTGTTCCTGCTGATGCGGCGCCCGGCGGCTGCCGGTGTGGCAGCCGTCCCGGCCCAGGCGGCCGACCCGGCCCGGCCGGAGCAGCCGGCGTAGGGGCGCTGCCGTCCGGGGGGCGGCCCGCTGAGCGGGGCTGGAATCTCGCTGCGCGAGATCCAGCCCGCGCGGCGATTGAGCGCTACGGGGTCCGGGGCCCGCCCCGGGGAACGGGCGAAGGGCGGGTAGGGGACCTCCGCCCCGTGCAGCGGCAACCCGGGCGCGCCGGGAGGGTGAACCCTCGAACACCTGCCGCATGGCACCGGCCCCGACGCCCCACGGGCTCCTAGGCTGCCCGCGGACGCCCCCGCGAGAAACGGACCCCCCATGCGCCTCCGCTCCACAGCCACAGCCGCTCTGCTCGCCGCCACCGCCCTGGTCCTGCCCACCGCCGGCCCGTCGCTGGCGAACGGCCACGACGACCTCGGCGAGATCCATTACCGGCTCCCGGACGACGGCGGCAGCCGGACCATCGAGCCGGCCGACAACGACACCTGCTACCGCCTGACGGGCACCGGCCGCGACCGCGCGGCCTACGCGGTGTGGAACGACACCGAGTCCCTGGTCCTCGTCTTCCGGGACACCAGCTGCGGCGGCGAGGCCCAGGAGGTGCTGCGGCCGGGCGAGCGGGCGCACGACCTGAACGCCCGCTCCGTCTACCTCAAGCCCACCGACGACCACCACCACGGCCGCCACGACCGCGACGACGACTGGGGCGACGAGGACCGCGCCCGCCCCCGCCAGGAGCGCGGCAAGGACCGCGTCGTGTTCGACAAGGCCTACCTCGACGCGGCCTTCCGCTCGATCGGCTGATCCGCCGCCCCATGGGACAGGGCCGCCCGGGGAGACTTCTCCCGGGCGGCCCCGTGGTTTCAGCGGTTCAGCCTTGCTTCACTTCCCGGCCCGAGGGCTCAGAAGGTGAGCTTCCAGCTGTCGATCTTGCCGGTGTCCAGGCTGGCGTTGTCGTTGACGCGCAGCTTCCAGACGCCCTGGGCGGCCTTGGCGGAGGCGTCCACGGTGTAGCTCTTGATGATGTTGTCGGCGCTGCCGCCCGCACGGTTGTGCAGGTTGTAGACGGTGCCGTCAGGGGCGACCAGGTCGACCTTCAGGTCGCCGATGTAGGTGTGCAGGATGTTGACGTCCACCTTGAGGGTGGCCGGCGCGTTGCCCGTGCGGGTGACCGTGATCGGGGACTCGACCGTGGCGTTGTCGTTGATCGCGTAGTCGGTCGTGTTCTCGAACACGTTCTGCTGCGAGGTGCCGACCGTCCAGCTGAAGGACGCGGTGCCGGTCTTGCTCGCCGAGTCGGTGACGGTGACGGTCACGTTGGACGTGCCCGCGGTGGTCGCCGTGCCGGAGATCAGACCCGTGGAGGAGTTGATCGACAGGCCGGCCGGCAGGCCGGTCGCCGCGTAGCTCAGGGCGCCCGCGTTGGTGCTGGTCGCCTGGACCTGGAGGTTCACCGCGGTGTTGATCACGGTCGTCTGGTTCGGTATCGCGGTGACGGTGACCCCGTCGTTGATGCGCGGGCCGACGTTGATGGCGGCCCAGGCGTTGGCCACGTTGTTGTACGTGGTCGAACCGGCGCCGTACAGGTCGGCGGCGGCCTTCAGGGTCTGGACGCGGGCGTCGGCGTAGTTGGTGGTCGACTTGAAGTAGCCCACCGTCAGCGCGCGGAACCAGATCTTCGCGGCGGCGTCGCGGCCGATCGCGGTGACCGGGAGGCCGTCGGAGGTCGGCGAGTTGTAGCTCACCCCGTTGATGACCTTGGCGCCGGAGCCCTCGGAGGCCAGGTAGAACCAGTGGTTGGCCGGGCCCGAGGAGTAGTGGACGTCGATCGAGCTGATGCCCGAGTACCACGCGTCCTTGGACGCGCCGTCCTTGCTCGGCTTGTCCATGTAGCGCAGCGGGCTGCCGTCGCCGTTGATGTCGATCTTCTCGCCGACGAGGTAGTCGCCCACGTCGGTCGGGTTGTTGGCCCAGAACTCGACGGCGGCGGCCATGATGTCGGAGGTGGCCTCGTTCAGACCGCCGGACTCACCGCTGTAGGTCATGTTGCCGGTGACCGAGGTCAGACCGTGGGTCATCTCGTGCGCGGCCACGTCGATCGAGGTGAGGGGCTTGTTGTTGCCCTCGCCGTCGCCGTAGGTCATGCAGAAGCAGGAGTCGTCCCAGAAGGCGTTGACGTACGCGTTGCCGTAGTGGACCCGGCTGTAGGGGGCCACGCCGTCGTTGCGCAGGCCGTTGCGGCCGTAGACGTTCTTGTAGTAGTCCCAGGTCAGCTGGGCGCCGTAGGCGGCGTCCGCGCCGGCCGTCTCCTTGTTGGCGGGCAGGCCGTTGCCCCACACGTCCGTGGTCTTGCTGAAGAGCGTGCCGGTGCCGGACGAACCTCCGTTGAGGTTGTACGTCTTGTGGCCGCCGCGCCCGGCGTCGGTCAGCGTGAAGTTGCTGCCGGACTGGGTGGTGCCGAGGGTCACCTGGCCGCTGTACTGCGTGTTGCCGGTGCCGGTCTCGATGGCCTGCCACTGGGTGATCTTCGCGCCGGTCTTGGCGTCGGTGATCACGTGCAGACGGCTCGGGGTGCCGTCGTCCTGGAGGCCGCCGACGACGGTCTCGAAGGCGAGGACGGGGGTGCCGGAGCCGGCCCAGATCACCTTGCGGGCGCCCTTGTCGGCCTTCGCCTGCTTGGAGCCCGCGGAGTTGGCGGCGGAGACGGCCTGGCCCTCCGCGGCGGCGGTGCTGACCGTGGCGTTGGTGTCCGCGACCTTGATCTCGTGCTCGGTCGCCTTGGTCACGCTCTTGGTGACGCCGCCCTTGGCGTGGACCGTCAGGTCGCCGCCGAGCACGGGCAGACCGTCGTAGGTCCGCTCGTAGGTGGTGTGCGTGGTGCCGTCGGCGTCCTTGACCACATCGCGGACGACCAGCTTCTCGCTGCCGCCGAGGCCGAGGGCCTTCGCCGCCTGGGCGGAGGTCGAGGTCGCCTCGCTGATGAGCGTCGCACGCTCCGAAGCGCTGAGTACGAGGTTGGCCGCGCCCGGGTTGGGCTGGGCGGCCGTGCGGGCCTGCGACGCGGTGGCGTCGGCGGCGTCGGCGGCGGCCGTGGCGGTACCGGCCTGCATACCTACGGCGAGCAGGGCGGCGGCGGCTACGAGTGCGCCGGCCGCGGTGGCACGCCGCTGGGGGGTGGGACTCAACGCAGACTCCTTCTGCAAGGGGGGATTCCGGATAGCTGGGTGGGCCTCCGGGCAGATCAGGGCTGTGCGATGAACGGATCGAAGAGTGCCACCTGGCGTGTCCGATGTCAGGGCCACATCAAAATGTTGGCTGGAAACGGTTCGTTGTCCGAAGATACGGATCCGGTATCCGAACCATTCACCTTCGCGTGCGACGGAACTCCGAACCCCATGGAACGCGTGGTACCGGTTGTTAACCCTTGGGTAACGAGAGCCCCCGTTCACCCAAACGGCATTTACCGTACGGGTGTTTGTCGTACTGTTTCCCGGTGCGACAGATGTTCGTTGCTTGGGGAAGCGGCGGGCGAGCGTCACCGACATAGACCACGTGCCAGGGGGGCTCATGAGGCATGTCCGTTTTCCTGCGCAAAGCGTGGCCGCGGCGGCAGGTGGTGCGGACGGGCCCCTGGACGCCCCCGCGCGGCGCATCGGTGACAAGGCCCGCTGGTACCTGCCCGCCGCCGTGGGCGCCGACTTCGCCGGCGCCGCCGTACCCGTCGGCCTGGTCTTCGACGCGGCGCAGCAGGCCAGGCCCCTGTACTGCGCGCTCGGCGCGGCCGTCGCATGGGTCGGCGTACAGGCCCTGCGCCGACGGTACGCCACCCGGGCGCTCGGAGAATCCCGCGGAGTGCTCCCCGTCGTACACGACTGGCTGATTCTCATCGGCGTCCTGGCCGTCGCCCGCGTGATCACCGGTGAGAGCACCCCGCGCCTGGCGGCCCTCGGCGCACTGCTGCCCGCCCTCCTGATCACCGTCGCCCGCCACAAACTGACGTACCGCCACCTCTTCGCGGCCCGCCGCGAGGCCCAGGCCGTCAGCCGGGTCCTGGTGGTCGGCGAACCCGCCGCCGCCGAACACGTCATCGCCCATCTCGCGGCGCGCACCGACCACCCGTACGTGGTCGTCGGCGTGCTCCCCGTCGGCGCCGGCGCCCTGGACGGCGGCGTGCCCGTCGCCGCCCGGCTCGCCGCCCGGATGCCCGGGGCCCCCGGCGGGGACTCCGCCGCCGTCCTGGACGCCGTCCGGAGCCACCACGCCGACCTGGTGCTGGTGGTGCCCGGGGCGCGGATCGCGGGGGAGCGGCTGCGCCGGGTGGCCTGGGCGCTGCACGACGAGGGGCTGGAGCTGGCCGTCTTCCCCGGGCTGGTGGAGGTCTCCGTCAAGCGGCTGGAGACCCTCTCCGCCGGCGGTCTCGCCGTGCTGCGGGTCGCGCCGCCCGTGCGGCGGGGGGCCCAGGCCCTGCTCAAGGCGGTGCTCGACCGGGTCGCCGCGGCCGCCGGACTGCTCCTGCTGTCACCGCTGTTCCTCGCGCTGGTACTGGCCATCCGGCTCGGCTCGCGCGGCCCGGCCTTCTACAGCCAGCGCCGGATCGGGCGCGACGGGGTCCCGTTCGTCATGTGGAAGTTCCGCACCATGGTGGTGGACGCCGACCTGCTGAAGTCCGAGCTGTCGGGGGCCAACGAGAACGACGGGCTGATGTTCAAGATGCGCCGCGACCCCCGGGTGACCAGGGTGGGCCGGCTGCTGCGCCGCACCTCCCTCGACGAACTGCCCCAGCTGCTCAACGTGCTGACGGGCCACATGTCCCTGGTCGGGCCCCGCCCCCCGCTGCCGGAGGAGGTGGCGGAGTACGACGAGGTCGAGCTGCGCCGGCTCACCGTGCGGCCGGGGATGACGGGGCTGTGGCAGATCAGCGGACGCTCCGACCTCTCCTGGGACGAAACGATTCAGCTTGATCTCCAGTACGTGGACAACTGGTCCTTCACCAGTGACGTCGACGTCATGGGCCGTACCCTCCGCGCCGTCGTCGACGGCCGCGGAGCGTACTGAGGGGCCGCGTTGTCGTCAGTTCTGGTCCAGCCACCAGCGGTAGGTGGAGGCGATGCCGTCGCGCAGCCCGATGCCGGGCTTCCAGCCCAGCGCGGTCAGGCGGGAGACGTCGAGCAGCTTGCGCGGGGTCCCGTCCGGCTTCGACGTGTCCCAGGCGAGCCGGCCCTCGAAGCCGGTCACCTCGGCGACCGTCTCGGCCAGCTCCCGGATGGTCAGGTCCTCACCGCAGCCGATGTTGACGGGCTCGTCCCCGTCGTAGCGCTCCAGCAGCACCGCGCAGGCGGCCGCCAGGTCGTCGACGTGCAGGAACTCCCGGCGGGGGGTGCCGCTGCCCCACAGGGTGACCTCGTCGCGCCCCTCGGCGGCGGCCTCGTGGAAGCGCCGGACCAGCGCGGGCAGCACGTGCGAGGACTGCAGGTCGAAGTTGTCCCCGGGCCCGTAGAGGTTCGTCGGCATGGCCGAGACGAACGAGGCGCCGTACTGCCTGCGGTACGACTGGACCTGCACGATGCCCGCGATCTTCGCCAGGGCGTAGGCCTCGTTGGTGGGCTCCAGCGGCCCGGTCAGGAGGGCGTCCTCCGTGATGGGCTGCGGGGCGAGCTTGGGGTAGATGCAGGAGGACCCCAGGAACAGCAGCCGGCCCACCCCGGCCGCGTGCGCCCCGCCGATGACGGCGAGCTGGATCTTGAGGTTGTCCTCCAGGAACTGCACCGGGTACGTGCTGTTGGCCATGATCCCGCCGACCTTGGCGGCGGCCAGCACCACGGCGTCGGGGCGGACGTCCCTCAGGTACGCCTCCGTCGCGGCGGCGTCGCGCAGGTCGAGATCGGCGCGGCCGCGGGTCAGCACCTCGTGGCCGTCGGCGGTGAGGCGGCGGACGACCGCGGAGCCCACCAGGCCGCGGTGTCCGGCGACGAAGACGCGGGCGTGCGGGGGCAGGAGCGGCTGCGGATTAGTCATACCGCCGATGATGCCAGCCCGCCGGGACCGGCCGGCCCGGACTTACGCCGTCCCGCGCACCCCACAGACCACACACCGAGGCGAAGCCTCATACGGAACAGCACCAACCGACCCCAGGGGGACCCATGGGCAAGACCGCACTGATCACCGGCGTCACCGGGCAGGACGGCTCGTACCTCGCCGAGCTGCTGCTCTCGAAGGGCTACACGGTGCACGGGCTCGTGCGGCGGTCCTCCAGCTTCAACACGGAGCGGATCGACCACGTCTACCAGGACCCGCAGACGGCGAACCGTTCCTTCGTCCTGCACCACGCCGACCTCTCCGACGGCGTGGCCCTGGTGAACCTGCTGCGCGACATACGCCCCGACGAGGTCTACAACCTCGGCGCCCAGTCCCATGTCCGGGTCTCCTTCGACGCGCCCCTCTACACCGGCGACGTCACGGGCCTCGGCGCGCTGCGGCTGCTGGAGGCCATCCGGGCCAGCGGCGTGGACACCCGCATCTACCAGGCCTCGTCCTCGGAGATGTACGGCTCCACCCCGCCCCCGCAGAACGAGGACACCCCCTTCCACCCGCGCAGCCCGTACGGCGCGGCGAAGGTCTTCGCGTACTGGACCACGGTCAACTACCGCGAGGCGTACGACATGTTCGCCGTCAACGGGATCCTCTTCAACCACGAGTCCCCGCGCCGCGGCGAGACCTTCGTGACCCGCAAGATCACCCGCGCGGTCGCCCGGATCAAGGCCGGCCTCCAGGACCACCTCTACCTCGGCAACCTCGACGCCGTCCGCGACTGGGGCTACGCCCCCGAGTACGTGGACGCCATGTGGCGCATGCTCCAGCAGGACGAGCCGACCGACTACGTGGTGGCCACCGGAGTGGCGGCCACGGTGAAGGAGTTCGTCGAGTCCTCCTTCACCCACGCCGGGCTCGACTGGAACGAGCACGTCCGCTACGACCCCAAGTACGAGCGCCCCAGCGAGGTCGACGCCCTCATCGGCGACGCCTCCAAGGCGCGGGAGATCCTCGGCTGGAAGCCGACGGTCCTCGTGCCCGAACTGGCCCGCATCATGGTCGACGCCGACATCCGGCAGGTCGAGGACCAACTGGCGGGCGCCACCGTCCGCATCGACCGCTGAGGCCGTATATTTCGCCTACGATGCGCCTACGTTTTGCGTGTCCCGGTCATGTCCGCGATGCTCTGCGGCCCTGACCGGGGCAAACCCGCCGTGTGTCGGCGTACGCCTCCCTAAGTGAAGCTGCTTGGCCCCGAGTTGGTATGCAGTGGGTCAAGTGAGGTGACCGGGACCCCATCGAGTCCTAGTCTGCGTCGGATACACACGGTTGTTCGTACATTTCCAGCCATGAGACCGGGCGTTTGCCCTGGGGGGTTCATGCGTAGATCCAGAGGGCTGACCGCTGCCCTCGTCCTGTCACTGACCGGCGCCGGCGCCGGTCTGGGCGTGGTGCTGATGCCCTCGGCGTCGGCCATCACGCCGCCGGTGGCGTTCACCGCCGACGAGCTGCCCACCTGGCAGCCGAACGGCGTCGTCTTCGCCATGGCCGAGGCGAACGGCACCGTCTTCGCCGGCGGCACCTTCTCGGCCGTCAGCCCGCCCGACGCCGTCGGCGGCGCCGAGCAGGAGGCCGTGAACTTCGTGGCGCTGGACGCCGCCACGGGCAACCCCACCGCCTGCAAGCTGGCCTTCACCGTCGGCGACGGCACCGCCACCGTCCGGGCTCTGACCGTCTCCAAGGACGGCAAGACCCTGTACGCGGGCGGCTACTTCGGTGCCGTCAACGGCACCCCGGTCTCCAGCCTCGCGGCCATCGACATCGAGACCTGCACGCCCAAGGCCTCCTTCCACCCGGGCGTCCCCGCCACGGTCCGCGCCCTCGACGCCACCGACGACACCCTGTACGTCGCCGGCGACTTCGGCACGGTCGAGGGCCAGACCCGCGAGCGGTTCGCCGCGGTCGACGCCGCCTCGGGCGCCCTCAAGCCCTTCACGGCCAACGCCGACGAGCCGGGCCGCGCCGTCAAGGTGAGCAACGACGGCAAGAAGGTCGTGCTCGGCGGTGACTTCTTCACCGTCAACGGCACCAACTCGCACGCCCTCGCGGTCGTCGACGCCACCACCGGCGCGGTCGCCAAGACGTACTCCAACATCCCGTCGAACTCGGTCGTCAAGGACATCGCCGCCGACGCCACCGGCTACTACACGGGCAACGAGGGCTCCGGCGGCGGCGTCTTCGACGGCCGCATCGGCCTGGGCCTCGACTTCAACGAGAAGTGGCGCGACCGCTGCCTCGGCGCGACCCAGTTCGTGCTCCCGTACGACGGCGTCCTCTACAGCGCCTCGCACGGCCACGACTGCTCCACGGAGCTGGAGTTCCCCGACGGCAAGCGCAACTTCCTGATGGCGCAGCCCACCGACCACACCGGCACGCCTCCCGCGCCCGTGGACGGCTTCGTGCGCGGCCCGCGCAAGCTCGGCTGGCACCCCACCGCCAACGACGGCATCGGCGAGGGCATCGGCCCGCGCGTCATGGCCGTCGCCGAGAAGTCGGACGTCAAGTACCTGTGGGTGGGCGGTGAGTTCACCCAGATCAACGGCAAGCCGCAGGCGGGCCTGACCCGCTTCGCCAACACCGGCGACGTCGGCGCGCCCACCACCCCGGTCGCCAGCGCCGGCAGCGTCAAGCCCGGCGAGGTCCAGGTCCGCTGGCGCACCAGCTACGACCAGGACGACAGCAAGCTGACGTACCGGATCTACCGCAACGGCTCGGCCACCCCGATCCAGACCATGACCGCCGACTCCCTGGAGTTCGAGCGGCCGCAGGCCTCCTGGACCGACACCACCGTCAAGGCCGGCCAGTCGTACACCTACCGGGTGACCGCGACCGACGGCGCCGGCAACACCAGCGCCCTGTCGGCCAGTGCCTCGGTGACCGTCCCGACCTCGGTCCAGGCCTACCCGGACAAGGTCCGCGCCGACGGCGCCAACCTGTACTGGCGCTACGACGACACCTCCAGCCCGTACGTGGCCGACTCCTCGGCCGGCGGCAACACCAGCGGCCTCCAGGTGGGCGCCCCGGCGCTGAACCAGGGCCCCGGCGCCATCACCGGCAGCAGCACGGCCATGGGCTTCAACGGCTCCAGCCAGCAGGTGTACAGCGACCACCGCCAGTTCGTGGGCAGCAGCTTCACCGTCGAGACCTGGTTCAAGACGAACACCACGCGCGGCGGCAAGCTGATCGGCTTCGGCAACAACACCTCGTCCAACAGCGGCTCGTACGACAAGCAGCTGTACATGACCAACACCGGCCGCCTCGTCTTCGGCGTCTACAACGGCTCGACCCGCACCATCACCACGGGCCTGTTCGAGACGTACAACGACAACAAGTGGCACCACGTGGTCGGCACCCAGGGCCCCGGCGGCATGACCCTCTACGTCGACGGCCAGAACAAGGGCACCAACAGCGCCACCACCTCCACCCCCTACGCCGGCTACTGGCACGTGGGCGGGGACAACCTCAACAGCTGGCCGACCCGTCCGACGAGCAACTTCTTCGCCGGACAGATCGACGAGACGGCCGTCTACCCGACGGCGCTCACCCAGGCCCAGGTCAAGTCCCACTACGACCTGGCCAAGGCCCCGGCCGACACGGTCTCCAAGGTCCCCGCGGCCGAGGACACCTACATCAACCAGGGCGCCCCGTCGACGGCCTACGGCACCTCCACGCAGCTCGCGGTCCGCGGCACCTCCGCGTACGAGTCGTACCTGCGCTTCACCCTCCCGGCCGCCCCGGCCGGGCAGGTCCTGAAGGCCGCCTCGCTCCAGTTCAAGACCTCCACGCAGGCCGGAGCCGGCACCGCCGACACCGTCTCCGTGGTCCCGGTCACCGGCACCTGGAGCGGCACGGGCACGACGTTCAACTCCAAGCCCACCCTCGGCACCACCCCGCTCGGCAGCATCGCGGGCGTGCCGGACGGCTCGGCCGTCCAGAACGTCGACCTCGACACCGCCGCCGTCTCCGCGGTGCTGGGCAGCAGCTACAGCCTCGGCCTGACCAGCACGGGCACCGACGCGATGTGGCTCTGGTCCTCGGAGGCGACCGCCGCGGACGCCGCTCCGCAGCTGATCCTCACCTTCGGCCAGAAGTAACCACCCGGACGCACGGGGCCCGGCGCACCTGCCGCCGGGCCCCGTACGCCTTCCCACCCACGGGAGCCCTCCATGCACCTCCGCTCCGCGACAGCGTCCGCGGCCCTCCTCCTCGCCACGGCCCTCACCCTCACGGGATGCAGCTCCTCCGGCGACGCCAAGGCCGACGCCGGCCCGGCCAAGCCGAAGCCGCCGGCCGCCTCCCCGGCCCCCGACCCGGCGGACGCCACCGCGCCCACCGCCGCCCCGGACCCGAACGCCAAGCCGACGGGCCCCGTCCTCCCGGACGCGCAGCTGACCCCGAAGACGGGCAGCTTCAAGGCGAACGAGAAGCAGTACCTGAGCGGCCGCGTCCCGGACAAGACCGACCCCGCGGCCGTCCTCCAGACGGGCCAGGAGACCTGCCAGCGGGTGGAACGCACCGCGAAGCGCGACAAGGACGCGGCGGCCGCGTCCATCGCCTCGGGCGAGCTGACCGGCGCCAGGGACGCGATCACGTACCTCTGCCCCGACCAGAAGCCCGTCCTGGCGACGGCGGAGAAGGGCCTGCCCGACGGCCCCCGCACCGACCCGCCCCCCGGCACCTACCGCGCGGCCACCCAGTCCACGACGTGCACCTGGGAGGCCAAGGGCAAGGACGGCACGATCCTCGCCTCGGGCCCGGAAACCCCGCCCAAGCCGGGCGACAAGATCACGGCCACCATCCCCGCAGGCACGTCCACCTTCACCTCCACGAACTGCTACGCCTGGCTCCCGGCGTAACCCACCACCTCAGCCGAACGCCGCCGCACCCCTCGGGGTCCGGCGGCGTCCGTACGTCTTCACGAGACCAGCGAGATATTGCCGAGCGCGGTGGACCACTCGATCCCGGAGGCCGGCCGGATGTAGGCGAGCCGTACCCAGTGCTCCTGCCCTCCGTAGCTGCACACCTGCTCCAGCACGACGGCCATCAAGAGGCCCGTCCCTTTGCTCGGGATGTCCAGCACGGTCCGGCCCAGCCAGGGGTGCCATTCGTGTCCGAAGGCGTCGTCACAGGCCACGGAGGTCACCGGGCCTCCCGAACCCTCCCGGTCGGGGATCAGTGGAGGTGAGGAACCGGGCCCAGCCGCGTGCGGCCCGCGCCAGCAGGCGGGGGCTCGGGCCCGGCGGGGGTTCGGGTAGGGGGACCTTGCGGTCGTTGCGCGTGCGCGTTTCGTCCATGAGTGCAGGAAACCGCTCAACGTAGTGGACGCGTCACGGTCCGTGTGGACGTTGAGGGACGTCTTGGTCTACCGTGAAAACGTCCCGGCGTCCCCGGAGAGAAGGCCAAACCCATGGCCAACGAGCGTCTGCGCGCTGCCATTTCGGTGAGTTCCGCCACCATCCAGTCGGTTGCCGCCCAAGTGGGGGTGGATCCCAAAACGGTGGAGCGCTGGATCACGACGGGCCGGACGCCTCACCGGACCCACCGCTGGAAGGCGGCGACCTTCCTCGGTGTCGACGAGCTCTACATCTGGCCGGCCGTCGCGCGGCAGGCCGACACGGCGAGCGCCTCCGAGCTGGTCACCTACTACCCGCACCGCGGTGTCGTCCCGGTCGGCCTGTGGTCGTCATTGATCGACAACGCGGTGAGCCACATCGAAGTCCTCGTCTATGCGGGCTTGTTCCTGTTCGACGGTCATCCTGAACTCGCCGACCGGCTCGCGAGGAAGGCGCGGGCCGGAGCGCAGGTGCGCATCCTCCTCGGGAATCCCGCCTCCGAGGTGATCCGGCAGCGGGGTGAGGAGGAGGGGATCGGCGCGGACCTCGCCGCGCGGTCGCGCATGACGCGCCGCTACCTCGAACCGGCCATGACGACACCCGGAGTCGAGGTCCGGCTGCACGAGACGATCCTCTACAACTCGCTCTACCGATTCGACGACGACGTACTGGTCAACCCCCATGTGCTCGGCGCACCCGCAGGGCAGAACCCGGTCCTGCACTTCCGCTACATCCCGGGCGGCCGGAGCTTCCGGCACTACATGAAGAGCTTCGACTACGCCTGGGAACGCGGCACACAGGCCTAGGCTGTTCGGCATGGCCCGAGTGGACTACTTCAACGACCCCAACGCGCCCGAGGCGAACAGCATCGTTCCGTCCGTGACCGTCGTGGCCCAGGACGGCGAGGGGCGGGTTCTGCTCATCCACAGGACCGACAACGGTCTGTGGGCCCTGCCCGGCGGGGGCGTGGACACCGGCGAGTCCGTAGCGGAGGCCGCCGTGCGCGAGACGCGGGAAGAGACCGGATTCGAGGTGGAGGTGACGGGTCTGATCGGCCTCTACACCAACCCTCGCCACGTCATCGCGTACGACGACGGCGAAGTCCGCCAGCAGTTCTCGATCTGCTTCTCGGCCCGCATCGTGGGAGGCGCCCGCCGGACGAGCAGCGAGAGCCGGGAGGTTGCCTTCCTCGCCCCCGGCGATCTGGACGGCATGCGGATCCATCCGTCCATGAAACTGCGGATCGAGCACGGGCTCGCCCGCCGGACCGAGCCCTACATCGGCTGACCGGAGAGACGGGCGCGGGTACGGGCGACCGCTGCCGCCAGGGTGGGGGTCGCCGCACTGATCGCCGTGTGGACCTCGCTGCCGGGTGCGTAACGGAGCAGGATCTCGTCGATGCGTGCCTCGAAGGCGAATCGCTGGCCGGCCGGGCCCGTCGTCATGTCGGCACAGGTCAGGGCATCCAGAAGAACCGCATCACCCCGGTCGTACACGGCGAGTTCCCTCCCGAGCCCCCGCTGCTCGGCCTCGTACTCGGCCCCCGAGTGGTGGGCGACCAGGCCGACGAGTTGCGCCGGGGCGCCCAGCGTCGCCAAGTACCGTGCCCCGTCGAGCGGGTGGAACCCGGTGTCTCGGACCGCCGGGGCGTACCCGATGTCGTGCAGCCACGCCGCTGCGACCAGCAGTTCCCGTGCCGCCGGGGGAACGGCCGGGGCCAGCTCACGCGCGCGCTCCGCGACCGCCTGCGTGTGCAGCCAGCGGTTGCCCAGCGGAGGCAGGAGGGACACGGCCAGCCGGGCCGCTCCCCGGGCGGAGTCCAGTACGGATGGGGCCATGGCCTCCACCGTATCGATCTACGTCCCTCCCCGCCCCCTAGCGGCTGATGTCCCCGTACACCCCGAGCAGGGTGTCCAGGACCGCGTCCATGGAGAAGGAGCCCGCCGCCAGTGCGCGGGCGGCCTTCGATGCGGCGGGGTTGTTCCAGGGGTCCAGGAGGTCGAGGACCGCCTCCGCCACCGGCTGGGGGCCCGGGGCGACGGCTCGGCCCGCGCCCGCCGACGCGATGTCGCGGGCCAGGCCGTTGGAGTGGGTGACGACCGTGGGGACGCCCACCGCCAGGGCTTCCAGGACCGACATGGGGAAGGGTTCGTCCACCGAGGGGAGGACGTAGACGTGGGCGCGGCGGAGTTCCGTGAGGACCTCCGGGGCCGAGAGGGCGCCGGGGACCGTGAAGCGGTCCGTCAGGCCCAGGGCGGTGATGCGGGAGCGGACGGCCGCGAGTTCGCCCTCGTCGGGGCCCGCCACCACGAACCGCGCGTCCGGGTGGTCCGCGAGGACCGCCGGGGCCGCGTCCACGAAGTCCACCGGGCGCTTGCGGGCCTGGAGGCGGGCCGAGTAGAGGATGCGCGGCGGGCCGGTGAGGGTCGGGCGCTCCTCCTGGGACGGGGTGCCGTTCACCAGGCGGACCGCCTGGGAGAGGGGCGGGGTGCCCACCACCGCGTCCAGGCCCGCCCGCTCGTGCGGGGTCAGGTAGAGGAGGGCCTCCGCGCCGCGCAGCAGGCGGCGTACCGCCACCGCGTCCAGGACCTTCGCGAGGAGCCGCTCGCTCGGGTCCACCATGCCGTGCGTCTGGAGGACCAGCGGCTTGCCCGCGCGCAGGGCCGCCAGCGCGACGGGCAGGGTGACCAGGTCGCGGGCCAGGTGGACGTGGACCAGGTCCGCCTCCCGCACCAGACGGGACGCCGAGGCCAGCAGGGCCGGCGAGGTCATCCCGCTGAAGCCGAGGGGGAGCAGCCGGCGGGCCGGGAACAGCTTCGCCGGGACGCCCTCGACCGACGTCGGCCAGGGGTCGAACCCCTCGCCCAGCGCCAGCAGCCGCGCCTCGTGACCGCGCTCCCGCAGCCCCTTGGCCAGGTTCAGCGCCACCCGCACCGGGCCGCCGAAGGCGTGCGAGGGGGAGTGCAGGGTGACGGCGTGCAGGATCTTCACTTCGGCTCCTCCACCGGGCGGCGGCCGCCGTCCCCGGTCTGCAGGGTCAGGGCGGGCAGGTCCTTGTGGACGACCGCGCCGGCGCCGGCCACCGCGCAGCGGCCCACCGTCACGCCCGCCAGCACCGTCGCCCGGACGGCCACCCACGCCCCGTCCTCGACGGTGATCGGGGCGTTGCGGTAGCGGAAGTCGGCGGCCCGGTGGTCGTGCGAGCCGGTGCACAGCATCGACTCCTGCGACAGGCACACGTGCGAACCGATCGTCACCGGCTCCAGGTTGAGCAGCCAGGCGCCCTCACCGATCCAGGTGTGGTCCCCGACCTTCAGCTTCCACGGCCACAGCACGCGCACCTTGTGCCGGATCAGCACCCCCTCGCCGATCTCCGCCCCGAACGCCCGCAGCAGCGCCACGCGCAGCCGGGCCGGGCAGAACCACGACATGAAGAGGGTGTTCATCACCGCGAACCACAGCGCCTGCGTCAACAGGCCCCGCCCCTTGTCGTATCCGGCCAGTGTGAAGGCAGGAAGATTGCGCACCGGTCGCCCCCGTCGTCCCACGCGCCTCCCCTGGCGCGGAACGCTCAGATTAGACTGCGCGCGGATCACGCACATGGGGTGGGGGCAAAGGTGGCTACGGACATACGCACACCCGGTGTGAAGGAGGCTCCGCCGACACCCGCGGACGAGGCCCGGTGGGGTCGGATCACCACCCCCCGCACCCTGCTCTCCCGCGCCCTGTCCGTCCCCCTCGCGCTCGGCTTCACCGTCTTCCTGCCCGTGTTCGTCGCCGCCCAGTCCGGCGACGGCCAGGAAGACGCCGCCTTCTGGCTCCAGTTGGTGCTCACCATGTACGCCGGTGCCCGGCTCTCCGCCATGGTGCTGACCAGCCGCCGCAAGCTGCTCCAGGGGTCCTTCTGGCTCTTCGTGTACATGGCCATGGGTGTGGCCCCCCTCGCCCAGGCCGTACTGGGACGGGTCCCGACCCCCGTGGTCGGACCCCGCTCCGACCTCACCCTCGCCATCGGGCTGGTACTCCTCGGCTGCACCGCCTTCGACGTCGGCGTGCTGCTGGCCCGCCACCGCCCGGCGGGCCGCGCGGGCGGGTCCACGAAGGAACCCCGCCCCGTCATGGCGCACCGGCGCAGGCTCCAGCTCCTCACCGTCATCGCCTTCGTGTGCAGCGCGGCGTTCATCGTCAAACTGGGCGGCCCCGCCGTCTTCTTCTCCAGCCGCCAGGAGATCATCGCCGGCATCCAGGACGCGGGCGTCTCCAACGGCGACGGCCAGGCCGGCCAGGCCCTGCTGCGCGGGTTCGGCACCGTGCCCGCGCTGCTCGCCATGCTGCTGTACACGCGCTGGCTGGTCACCTCGACGTACGCCCGCCGCAAGGTGTCCGTCATCCTCACCTGGGCCGGACTCCTCGTCCTCAACCTCATCGTCAACAACCCCGTCTCGAACCCGCGTTACTGGTTCCTGACCGTCATGTTCGCGATGCTGTTCACGCTCTTCCCGGTCAGCGCCGCCATGTACCGCGTCGCCCTGTCCATGGCCGTCGTCGTCGCCCTCCTCGTCTTCCCCTTCGCGGACCGCTTCCGCTACGACGAGAAGAACTACAAACCCGTCGAGACGACCTCGTTCCTGGAGCCCATGGCGCTCAAGGACTACGACCAGATCGGCATGTTCGCGAACACCATCACCTACGCCGACTCCGGCCCCGGCCACTCCTACGGCCGCCAGCTCGCCGGATCCGTCTTCTTCGCGGTGCCCCGCTCGGCCTGGCCCGGCAAACCGCACGACACGGGCGTGATGGTCGGCCAGTGGATGGGCACGGTCAACACCAACCTCTCCTCCCCGATCTGGGCCGAGCTGTGGCTGGACTTCGGCCCCCTCGGCATGGGCGCCGGCCTGCTGGCCATCGGGTACGCGGCCGCGCGCGTCGACCGCCGCTACGCCAAGCGCGCCACCCGCCGCTCACCCCCCGGCAGCCTGATCGCGGTGGTGGTGCCGCTGGTCGCCGGCTACTCGTTCATCCTGCTGCGCGGGCCGCTCCTCCAGGCCTCCGGCCGCGTCGCCATCGCCGCGATGTGCCTCGCGCTGGTGGCCACGTACCGCACGGACGGGAACACCACCCTGCGCTGAACCGGGGCGCTCAGCCGGCGATGCCCGCCCGCTTGTACGTCCGCATCAGCAGCGCCGTCTCCGCCGACGTGACCCCGTCGAGCCCGGCGAACACCC
>NZ_JBFBGN010000116.1:0-23164 GCF_040684675.1 Streptomyces sp. NPDC089915
CGCTGCGCGAAATCCAGCCCCGCCGGCGATTGAGGCGCGGGGTCCGGGGCGGAGCCCCGGGGAACGGGCGAAGGGCGGGGCGGGGAGATGTCCCCCGCCCCGCCCCCCGGCGGGCCGGCTACTTCGCCGAGGCCCGCTTCGACGCGCGCGCCGGCTTGGCGGCGGCCGGCTTCTCCGCCGGAGCCTCCGCCTCAGCGGCCTCCGCCTCGGCCACCGGCGCCGCCGGAGCGACCGCCGACAGCCGGGAGACGCCGAACTTCAGGGACGCCTCGTACGTGTTGTCCGGGTCCAGCCGGCGGAGCTCCTCCGCCAGCAGCTCGGCCGTGTCACGCCGCTTCAGCGCCACCGCACGGTCGGGCTGCCCCGGCATGCACAGCGTGGCCAGCGAGCCGTCCGCGCGGTCCAGGACGATCGAGCCGTCCTTGGTCTCCATGCGCACGGCGGTCAGCCCCGGCCCCCCTGACAGGGTCCGGTTGACCGGAACCCCGAGACGGTCCGCCAGCCACATGGCCAGCAGCTCGCAGCTGGGGTTCTCGTCCTCGCCCTCGACGGTCGCCGAGACGACCGGCGACAGCGTCACCTGGTCGAGCGCGGCGGCCAGCATCGAGCGCCACGGGGTGATCCGGGTCCAGGACAGGTCCGTGTCGCCCGGGGCGTACGCCTCCGCCCGGGCACCGAGCGCGTTGATCGGGTGCTCGGAGGAGTACGTGTCCGTGATCCGGCGCTGCCCCAGCGCGCCCAGCGGGTCGCCCGCCAGGTCCGCCGGAGCGCCCTCCGGCCACCAGACCACCACGGGGGCGTCGGGCAGCAGCAGGGGCAGCACGACCGACTGGGCGTGGTCGACCAGTTCGCCGTGCAGGCGCAGTACGACGGTTTCGCCGGTACCGGAGTCCGCGCCGACGCGGATCTCCGCGTCGAGCCGGGCCTCGCGGCGGCTTCGCGGGGAACGGCTGACCCGCTTGACCACGACGACGATCCGCGAAGGGTGTTCGTGGGACGCGTCGTTCGCCGACTTGAGCGCGTCGTACGCGTTCTCTTCATCGGTCACGATCACCAGCGTGAGGACCATGCCGATGGCCGGCGTGCCGATGTCCCGGCGCGCCTGCACCAACGCGGCGTTGATCTTGCTGGAGGTGGTCTCCGTGAGGTCGATCTTCATGGCCGGCGCCAGCTCCGTCCGTCTCGTGCGAGCATCTCGTCCGCCTCGACCGGCCCCCACGTGCCCGCCGGGTACTGCGCGGGCTTGCCGTGCTTGTCCCAGTACTCCTCGATCGGGTCGAGGATGTTCCAGGACAGCTCGACTTCCTGGTGGCGCGGGAAGAGGTTCGCGTCGCCGAGGAGGACGTCGAGGATGAGCCGCTCGTAGGCCTCGGGGCTGGACTCGGTGAAGGACTCGCCGTAGGCGAAGTCCATCGTGACGTCCCGGACCTCCATGGAGGTGCCGGGCACCTTGGAGCCGAAGCGGACCGTCACGCCCTCGTCCGGCTGGACCCGGATGACCAGGGCGTTCTGCCCCAGCTCCTCGGTCGCGCCCGATTCGAACGGCAGGTACGGCGCCCGCTTGAAGACCACCGCGATCTCGGTCACCCGGCGGCCCAGGCGCTTGCCCGTGCGCAGGTAGAACGGGACGCCCGCCCAGCGGCGGTTGTTGATCTCCAGGCGGATGGCCGCGTAGGTGTCGGTCTTGGAGTTCGGGTTGATCCCGTCCTCCTCCAGGTACCCCTTGACCTTCTCGCCGCCCTGCCAGGCCGCCGAGTACTGGCCGCGCACGGTGTGCTTGCCCAGGTCCTCGGGTACCTCGACGGCGCTGAGCACCTTCAGCTTCTCCGCCACCAGGGCCTTGGGGTGGAAGGAGCCGGGCTCCTCCATCGCCGTCAGCGCCAGCAGCTGGAGCAGGTGGTTCTGGATGACGTCACGGGCGGCGCCGATGCCGTCGTAGTAGCCGGCCCGGCCGCCGATGCCGATGTCCTCCGCCATGGTGATCTGCACGTGGTCGACGTACGACCGGTTCCAGATCGGCTCGAACATGGTGTTGGCGAAGCGGAGCGCCAGGATGTTCTGGACGGTCTCCTTGCCGAGGTAGTGGTCGATCCGGAAGACCTCGTCCCGGGGGAAGACCTCGTGGACGACCTGGTTGAGCTCTTCCGCGCTCTTGAGGTCGTGGCCGAAGGGCTTCTCGATGACGGCGCGCCGCCAGGAGCCCTCCTTCTGGGCCAGACCGTGGTTCTTGAGCTGCTGGACCACCTTGGGGAAGAACTTCGGGGGCACCGAGAGGTAGAAGGCGAAGTTGCCTCCCGTCCCCTGGGCCTTGTCGAGCTCGTCGATGGTCTGCTTGAGGGTCTCGAAGGCCGCGTCGTCGTCGAACTCGCCCTGGACGAACCGGCAGCCCTGGACGAGCTGCTGCCAGACCTCCTCCCGGAAGGGGGTGCGCGAGTGCTCCTTGACGGCCTCGTACACCTCCTGGGCGAAGTCCTCGTCCTGCCACTCGCGGCGGGCGAAGCCGATCAGCGAGAAGCCCGGGGGCAGCAGGCCGCGGTTGGCGAGGTCGTAGACGGCGGGCATGAGCTTCTTGCGCGACAGGTCACCCGTAACGCCGAAAATCACCAGGCCGGACGGTCCCGCGATGCGCGGGAGCCGCCGGTCCTGTGCGTCACGAAGCGGGTTCGCTCCGTTCACCGACAAAATACTCAGTCCTCCGCGGGGGTAAGGCGCTTCAGCTCCGCCTCGGTCGACTTCAGCAGGTCGTTCCAGGCAGCCTCGAACTTCTCGACGCCCTCGTCCTCGAGCAGCTGCACCACATCGTCGTACGAGATGCCCAGCTTCGCGACCGCGTCGAGCTCGGCGCGCGCCTGCTCGTACGTGCCGCGGATGGTGTCGCCGGTGACCTCGCCGTGGTCGGCGGTGGCCTCCAGGGTCGCCTCGGGCATCGTGTTGACGGTGCCGGGGGCGACCAGGTCCACCACGTACAGGGTGTCCTTGTACGCCGGGTCCTTGACGCCGGTGGAGGCCCACAGCGGGCGCTGCTTGTTGGCGTGCGCCCGGTCCAGGGCCGCCCAGCGCTCGGAGGAGAAGACCTCCTCGTAGGCCTCGTAGGCCAGACGGGCGTTGGCGAGGGCCGCCTTGCCCTTCAGGGCCTTGGCCTCGTCGGTGCCGACGGAGTCCAGGCGCTTGTCGATCTCGGTGTCCACGCGGGACACGAAGAAGGAGGCGACCGAGTGGATCTCGGAGAGGTCCAGGCCGGCGGCCTTCGCCTTCTCCAGGCCCGCGAGGTAGGCGTCCATGACCTCGCGGTAGCGCTCCAGCGAGAAGATCAGCGTCACGTTGACGCTGATGCCCCGGCCGATGACCTCGGTGATCGCCGGCAGGCCGGCCTTGGTCGCCGGGATCTTGATGAGCGTGTTGGGGCGGTCCACCAGCCAGGCGAGCTGCTTGGCCTCGGCGATGGTCGCCGTGGTCTCGTGCGCCAGGCGCGGGTCGACCTCGATCGACACGCGGCCGTCCTGGCCCTCGGTGGAGTCGAAGACCGGGCGCAGGATGTCGGCGGCGTCGCGGACGTCCGCCGTGGTGATCATGCGGATGGCCTCGTCGACGGTGACCTTGCGGGCGGCGAGGTCGGCGAGCTGCTGCTCGTAGCCGTCACCGCTGCTGATGGCCTTCTGGAAGATCGACGGGTTGGTGGTGACACCGACCACGTGCTGCTGGTCGATCAGCTCGGCGAGGTTGCCGGACGTGATGCGCTTGCGGGACAGGTCGTCCAGCCAGATCGCCACGCCCTCGTCGGAGAGGCGCTTGAGTGCGTCTGTCATCGGAATTGCATCTCCTACTGGTTCTTTGTACCGGGTCAGCGCGCAGCGGCGGCGAGGGAGTCCTTGGCGGCTGCGGTCACGGCTTCGGCGGTGAGGCCGAACTCGCGGAACAGCACGGCGCCGTCCGCCGAGGCACCGAAGTGCTCCAGCGAGACGATCCGGCCCGCGTCCCCGACGTAACGGTGCCAGGTCAGGCCGATGCCGGCCTCGACCGCGACTCGCGCCTTGACGGAAGGCGGCAGCACGGAGTCCTTGTACTCCTGGGACTGCTCCTCGAACCACTCGACGCAGGGCATCGAGACGACCCGGGCGGGCACGCCCTCGGCCTGGAGCGCCTCGCGGGCGGCGACGGCGAGCTGGACCTCGGAGCCGGTGCCGATCAGGACGACCTGGGCGGGACCGCCCTCGGCCTCGAACAGCACGTAGCCGCCCTTGGCCGCGTCCTCGTTGCGCTCGTAGGTCGGCACGCCCTGGCGGGTGAGGGCCAGGCCGTGCGGGGCGCCCTTGCCGAACACCTTGGTGTGTCGGCGCAGGACCTCGCGCCAGGCGATGGCGGTCTCGTTGGCGTCGGCCGGGCGGATCACGTTCAGGCCCGGGATGGCGCGCAGCGAGGCGACGTGCTCGACCGGCTGGTGGGTCGGGCCGTCCTCGCCGAGGCCGATGGAGTCGTGCGTCCACACGTACGTCACCGGCAGGTGCATCAGGGAGGACAGGCGGACGGCGTTGCGCATGTAGTCGGAGAACACCAGGAAGGTGCCGCCGTAGATGCGGGTGTGGCCGTGCAGCGCGATGCCGTTCATGGCCGCGGCCATGGAGTGCTCGCGGATGCCGTAGTGGATGGTGCGGCCGTACGGGTCGGCCTCCGGCAGCGGGTTGCCCACCGGCAGGAACGAGGAGTTCTTGTCGATGGTGGTGTTGTTGGAGCCGGCCAGGTCGGCCGAGCCGCCCCACAGCTCCGGGATGACGGCGCCGAGCGCCTCCAGGACCTTGCCGGAGGCCGCGCGGGTGGCGACACCCTTGCCGGTCTCGAAGACGGGGAGCTCGTCCTCCCAGCCCTCGGGCAGCTCGTTGGCCTCGATGCGGTCGAAGGAGGCGGCGCGCTCCGGGTTGGCGGTGCGCCAGGCGGAGAAGTCCTTCTCCCAGGCGGCGCGGGCGTCGCGGCCCCGGTCCACCAGGCCGCGGGTGTGGGCGATGACCTCGTCGGAGACCTCGAAGGTCTTCTCCGGGTCGAAGCCGAGCACGCGCTTGGTCGCGGCGACCTCGTCGTTGCCGAGGGCCGAGCCGTGCGCGGCCTCGGTGTTCTGGGCGTGCGGCGCGGGCCAGGCGATGATCGAGCGGGCCGCGATGAAGGAGGGGCGGCCGGTCTCGGCCTTGGCGGCCTGGAGGGCGGCGTACAGGGCCTTGGGGTCGAGGTCGCCGTTGGCCTGCTGCTCGACGCGCTGGACGTGCCAGCCGTACGCCTCGTAGCGCTTCATGGTGTCCTCGGAGACGGCCGTCTCCGTGTCACCCTCGATGGAGATGTGGTTGTCGTCCCACAGCAGCACCAGGTTGCCGAGCTTCTGGTGGCCGGCCAGCGCGGACGCCTCGTGGGAGATGCCCTCCTGGAGGCAGCCGTCGCCCGCGATCGCGTAGATCATGTGGTCGAACGGGGAGGTGCCGGTGGCGGCCTCCGGATCGAACAGGCCGCGCTCGTAGCGGGCGGCCATGGCCATGCCCACCGCGTTCGCGATGCCCTGGCCCAGCGGGCCGGTGGTGGTCTCGACGCCGGCGGTGTGGCCGTACTCGGGGTGGCCGGGGGTCTTGGAGCCCCAGGTGCGGAAGGACTCGAGGTCCTCCAGCTCCAGGCCGAACCCGCCGAGGTAGAGCTGGGTGTAGAGGGTCAGGGACGAGTGCCCTGCGGAGAGCACGAAACGGTCACGGCCGACCCACTGCGGGTCCGCAGGGTCGTGCCGCATGACCTTCTGGAAAAGCGTGTACGCGGCGGGGGCCAGGCTCATCGCCGTACCGGGGTGTCCGTTCCCGACCTTCTGGACCGCGTCGGCGGCCAGGATGCGGGCGGTGTCGACGGCCCGCTGGTCCAGTTCGGTCCACTCGAGCTCTGGGGTGGTCGGCTTGGTGCTCACCGGGTCAGGGCTCCTCTCCACATGTTGTTTTCCCGGTGACGAACGGTGACACCGGGGCGATTCCGAGCCTACCCCCGCCAGCGCGTGCGGCTATTCGAGTGCAGGCAGTGCGTCGCCCTCCCGGTGTCCGCCGTTCACCTGGGATCCGTGGTCGATGATCTTGCCGTCGGTCCGATCGGCCCAACACGAGGCGACCCCCGCGCAGGGCGGGGCAAGAGCTACGTCTACAGTGGCGTGGTACGCGCAAGCCTTTACCGAGCCTTCATTTACTGGAGGCATCGCTTCGGAAGCTTGCTGGATTCTCTCTCAGGGGTGTGCGTGACGGCCGTCGAATCCCGTCCAGCGGGGGTGCTCGGGACGAGCCCCGGTCACCGGCCGTTCGGGGCCCGGGCCATGGCTTTCGTGGCTTTGACCAAGCCGCGGATCATCGAACTTCTGCTGATCACCACAGTGCCGGTGATGTTCCTGGCCCAGCAGGGCGTGCCGTCGTTGTGGCTGGTGCTCGCCACCTGCTTCGGCGGCTACCTGTCGGCGGGCGGCGCCAACGCGCTGAACATGTACATCGACCGCGACATCGACGCCCTGATGGACCGTACGTCGCAGCGGCCGCTGGTGACCGGCATGGTCAGTCCGCGCGAGTGCCTCGTCTTCGGCATCACGCTCGGGGTCGTGTCGACCCTGTTCTTCGGCCTGCTCGTCAACTGGCTGTCGGCGGCGCTCGCCCTCGGCGCGCTCCTCTTCTACGTGGTCGTCTACACGATGCTGCTGAAGCGGCGGACCGCGCAGAACATCGTCTGGGGCGGGATCGCCGGCTGCATGCCGGTGCTCATCGGCTGGTCGGCGGTGCGCAACGAGGTCTCCTGGGCCGCCGTCATCCTCTTCCTCGTCATCTTCTTCTGGACGCCGCCGCACTACTGGCCGCTGTCCATGAAGGTGAAGGACGACTACGCGCGGGTCGGCGTGCCGATGCTGCCGGTCGTGGCGGGCAACAAGGCCGTGGCGCGTCAGATCGTCATCTACAGCTGGGTGATGGTCGCCGTCTCGCTGCTGCTGACCCCGCTGGGCTACACCGGCTGGTTCTACACCTCCGTCGCGCTGCTGGCGGGCGGCTGGTGGCTGTGGGAGGCGCACGCGCTGAACGCGCGGGCCAAGGCCGGGGTCACGGGCGCGAAGCTCAAGGAGATGCGGCTGTTCCACTGGTCGATCACCTACGTGTCGCTGCTCTTCGTGGCCGTGGCCGTGGATCCCTTCCTCCGCTGACCCTTCCTCCGTTGGTTACCCGCCGGTAGCATGCCGTCCATGGCAGAGACCGCAGACACCGCACAGACCGCAGAGGCCGCGGACAAGAAGCACGGCCGCACGGCGGCGAAGCTGGCCCGGCAGATCGGCGCGTTCGCCAAGCAGCACGGCGGCGCCGAGGGCCAGCTCGCCCACATCGGCCAGGCCGGCACCCGGATCGTCCTCGTGGGCACCGACGGCGGCTGGGGCGACCTCGTCGCCCCGACGTACGCCGTGGCGCAGCTCGCCGCCGAGAAGGCCGGGCTGACCCTCCACGAGGACTTCGACGGGGAGCTCGCCGCGCGCGTGAGGACCGGCCCGTACGAGTGGACCCGGATGGCCGGGATCCAGGTGGGCGGACCGGCCAACCCGGCCGCCTGAACCGGCCGGTCAACGACCGGGGCAATACTTCACACCCCGCTCACCCGTTAGGACGTGTGGAAGACGCTTCCTCACGTCCGCAACGGGATGCCCGGATGATCGAAACGCCGCCCCTGGTGGACCAGCACTGCCACGGAGTGCTCCGTACGGAGCTGGGGCTCGCCACCTTCGAGGCCCAGCTGGTCCACTCGGCCGGCCCGCCCGCCGCCGGCACCACCTTCTTCGACACCCAGACCGGCTTCGCCGTGCGCCGCTGGTGCCCGCCCCTGCTCGGCCTGGAGCCGCACTGCGCGCCCGCCCGCTATCTGGCCCGGCGGCGCGAGCTCGGGGCCGCGGAGAGCGCGCGGCGGCTGCTGCGGGGCTCCGGGGTGGGCGCCTACCTCGTCGACACGGGAGCCCTCGGGGAACTCACCGGGCCCAAGGAGCTGGCCCTCGCCGGGGACGCGGAGGCCTTCGAGGTGGTCCGGCTGGAGTCCCTGGCCGAGCGGGCCGCCGACGCCTGCGGGAGCGTCGCCGACTTCCTCGCCGAGCTCGCCGGAGCCGTGCACCACGCCGGCTCCGGGGCCGTCGCCTTCGGCTGCGGGCCCCGCGCCGGGTACGCGGACGCCCTGGCCGGCGCCCCGCACCCGCCCGGCCCGGGCGAGGTGCGCGGGGCGGCCGGGCGGTGGCTGGCCGGGCGGGCCCCGGGAGGGCCGCTACGGGACCCCGTGCTCCTGCGGCACCTGCTGTGGACGGCCGTGCTGTCGGGACTGCCGCTCCAGCTGCACACCGGTACGGCCGAGCCGGGGCCGCTGGCCGCCTTCGCCCGCGCCACGGCGGGGCTCGGCACACGGCTCGTCCTGCTCGGCGGGTACCCGCACCACCGGCACGCGGCACGGCTCGCGGCGGATCACCCGCACGTCCACGCCGACCTCGGGCCGGCCCTGGCGCGGACGGGGGCGCGGGCCGCCGCCGTCCTGGCCGAACTGCTGGAGCTCGCGCCCTTCGGGAAGCTGCTGTTCTCCAGCGGCGGCCGAGGCCTGCCCGAGCTGCACGCGACCGGCGCCCTGGTGTTCCGCGAGGCGCTGGGCCGGGTCCTGAGCGGCTGGGTGGCGGACGGGGCCTGGTCGTGGCGGGACGCGGACCGCGTCGCGGCGATGCTCGCGGCGGGCAACGCCCGCCGCGTGTACCGGCTCGACGAGGGGGGTTAGAGGGGGAGCCCTAGACCGCCGAGAGCTCGGCCTCGTCGCGGGCCGGGGCGGCGGCCGGTTCGGCGGAGCGCTCGCGCAGGCTCAGGGCCACGCGCAGGACGGAGATCCACACCAGGCAGGAGCCGAGCATGTGGACGGCGACCAGCACCTCGGGCAGCGAGGTGAAGAACTGCACGTAGCCGATGGCGCCCTGGGCGAGCAGCACGACCAGCAGGTCGCGGGCGCGCGCCCGGGTGTCGGCGGGGGCGTCGACCACCCGCAGCACCAGCCACATCGCGACGCCCAGCGCGCACACCAGCCAGGCGGCGATCGCGTGGACGTGGGCGGTGGTCGCCCAGTCGAACGGCATCCGCTTGATCTCGCTCTTGTCACCGGCGTGCGGACCGGAGCCGGTCACCACGGTGCCCGCCGCGATCAGCACCAGGGTGGTGGCGATCAGCGCCCACGAGAGCTTGCGCACCGGGCCCGGCACGCGCGGCCGGGGGGCGCCGTCACCCTCGCGGGTGCGCTGCCAGGTGATCGTCGTGACCGCGAGCAGGGTCGTGGCCAGCAGGAAGTGCCCCGCCACGCTGTACGGGTTCAGGCCCGTCAGCACGGTGATGCCGCCGAGGACGGCGTTGCCCATCACGAGGCCGAACTGGGTCCAGCCCAGCTTCGTCAGGGAGCGCCGCCACGGCTTGGCGGAGCGGGCCGCGAGGATCACGCCGCCGACCGCCGCGCAGAGCACGTACGTGAGCATCCGGTTGCCGAACTCGACGGCACCGTGGAAGCCCTGCGCCTCGGTCACGATCAGGCTGTCGTCCGTGCACTTGGGCCAGGTGTCGCAGCCGAGACCGGAACCGGTCAGCCGCACCGCGCCGCCGGTGACGACGATGACGACGCTCATCAGGACCGCGATGGCGGCGGCACGCTGGACGATCCGGGGTGACGGGGTCCAGCGGGCGGCGAGGTATGCGAATGGGTTCAACACGGCGCCTATCGTATGCGCCGCTTTGTGCAAACTTTCACGAGGGGGTGGGTGCGGGTGCGTCGGGCCCGACGACCAGGCGGAACCGGGCCCCGGCCGGGTCACCCTCCTCGTGCCACCACAGCCGCACCCGCCACAGGGCGGCGTCCCCGGGGTACTGCGGGGACTCCATGAACCCCCGCACCACCTCCGCGCCCACGTCCTCGGCCGTCCGCTGCCGCACCTCCGCGGAGCCCTGCCAGGGGGCGGGCCGCACGGCCCACAGCCCGTCGGCGCCGCGCACCTCCACGCGCCACACGGCGCGCCAGGGGGTGACCTCCAGCATGGTGGCGACCTGCTCGGCCTCCAGCCCCAGCCGGGCGGCGACCGCCTCCTCGGGCACGCCCTGGATCCGGGCGGCCACCACCGCCTGCGGCAGCAGCCGCTCGGGCAGCAGCCCGTCCGCGCGCAGTCCGGCCAGGGAGTCGAAGGACAGGTAGCGCAGCCGCAGCTCCAGCTGGCGGCCGATGTGGTCCAGGGCCTCCTCCGCCTCCTGGGCCTCCTCGGGCCCGGGGGAGGCGAGCAGCAGCCGCCGGAACCCGCCCTCGGCGTCCACCGCCCAGGCGAAGGCGTCGGCGGCGAAGCCCAGCTCCGCGAGGCGGTCCCCGAGGAACACCTTGGCCTGCGCGAGCCCGCGCCGGTTGACGGGGTCGTCCTGGTCGAGCCCGGCCCACACCTCGACGGCGGCCCGGGTCAGGTCGCGGGCCCGCTCGCCGGCCGCCCGCTCCATGGCGCCGGGGCCCTCCTCGGCGCCCTCGCCGAGCGGGTGCCGGGGCAGCCGGGCGGCGTCGCTCAGCGGCCAGGCCAGCCAGACCCCCTGGTTGATCAGGCCCCGGGCGTACCAGCGGGCGTACTCGGGGGAGTGCCCGGCGGCCTGCTGCGCGTGGCGCAGGCCCTCCTCGATGGCGGCCAGCGCCCCCGCGCGGTCCGCGGCGGCGAACCGGCGCGCGGCGAGGTCGCCGAGCCGCAGCCCCAGCCGGGCCGCGCACTCGGGATCGGTCCGGGCGGGCTCGCGCAGCGCCCCGATCAGTTCGGCGAGGAGCCGGTCGGCCTCGCCGGGCTCCGCCTCGGCGGCCCCGGACCGGATCCGCGCCCACTGCCCGTCCAGCCGCAGTGCGGCCTCTCGCTGCCCCATGCCCGTCGTCCCCCGGCGTCGCCGATCAGCTGTCCGTGGAGGTGGTCGGCCTCCAGCCCGCCCAACGTCCGGCGGCCGCGATTCACTCCCGCCGGCGGGCGGGCCGGGCGGAGAGCCGCGTCACGTCGAGGCCGCGCCGCCCTACTCCCAGCGGAACCACTTCGCGGCCGCGCCGAGCCCAAGGACCGCCCAGCCGGCCAGTACCGCGGCGTCGCCCCAGGGCAGCGCGGCGCCGTGCTGGAGCACCTCGCGCAGCCCGTCGGAGAGCGCCGAGACCGGCAGCAGCCCGAGGACGTCCCGCACCGCGCCGGGGAACTTCTCCAGCGGCACGATCACCCCGCCGCAGACCAGCAGCAGCAGGAACACCAGGTTGGCGGCGGCCAGGGTCACCTCGGCCTTGAGGGTGCCCGCCATCAGCAGGCCGAGCCCGGAGAAGGCGGCGGTGCCGAGCAGGAGCAGCGCGGCGACCGAGAGCGGGTTCCCGTGCGGGGACCAGCCCAGCGCGAGGGCGATCACCGTCAGCAGGGCGACCTGGAGCACCTCGGTGACCAGCACCGACAGGGTCTTGGAGGTCATCAGCGCCCAGCGGGGCAGCGGGGAGGCCCCGAGCCGCTTCAGCACCCCGTAGCGGCGGTCGAAGCCGGTGGCGATGGCCTGGCCGGTGAAGGCCGTGGACATCACGGCGAGCGCCAGGACGCCCGGGGCCAGGAAGTCCACGGACCTCCCCGCCCCCGTGTCGACGACGTCGACGAGGGAGAACAGGGTCAGCAGCAGCGCCGGGATGATCACCGTCAGCAGCAGCTGCTCCCCGTTGCGCAGCAGCATCCGGGTCTCCAGCGCGGTCTGCGCCCGGATCATCCGGGAGACGGGCGCGGCCCCGGGCCGGGGGGTGAACGTGCCGGCGCTCATGCGCGCAGCTCCTTACCGGTCAGTTCGAGGAAGACGTCTTCGAGGGTGTGCCGCTCCACCGTGAGGCTGCTGGGCATCACCCCGTGCTGGGCGCACCAGGAGGTGACGGTGGCCAGCAGCTGGGGGTCCACGTCGCCGGTGACCCGGTAGGAGCCGGGGGTGAGCTCGGCGGCCTCGGTGCCGTCGGGCAGGGCCTTGAGGAGGGAGGCGAGGTCGAGGGCGGGGCGGCCGGAGAAGCGCAGGGTGTTCTCGGCGCCGCCGCGGCACAGCTGCTCGGGGCTGCCGTGGACGATGACCTTGCCCGAGTCCACGATGGCGACCTCGTCGGCGAGCTGCTCGGCCTCGTCCATGTGGTGGGTGGTGAGGACTACGGAGACCCCGTCGGCGCGCAGTTCCCGTACGAGGTCCCAGGTCGCGCGGCGGGCCTGCGGGTCGAGGCCGGCGGTGGGCTCGTCCAGGAAGACCAGCTCGGGGCGGCCGACGACGGCCATGGCCAGGGAGAGGCGCTGCTGCTGGCCGCCGGAGAGCCGGCGGTAGGGGGTGCGGCCGCAGCCGCCGAGGCCGAGGCGCTCGACCAGGGCGTCGACGTCCAGCGGGTCGGCGTACAGCGCCGCCATGTGGCGCAGCATCTCCACGGCGCGGGCGCCGGAGTAGATCCCGCCGGACTGGAGCATCACCCCGACGCGGGCGCGCAGGGCCCCGGCGTCGGCGGCCGGGTCCAGGCCCAGGACGCGGACGGTGCCGGCGTCGGGGCGGCGGTAGCCCTCGCAGGTCTCGATCGTGGTGGTCTTGCCCGCTCCGTTGGGGCCCAGGACCGCGGTGACCGCGGCCGCGGGGACGGTCAGGTCCAGGCCGTCGACCGCCGTCTTCGATCCGTACCGCTTCACCAGTCCGCGGATCTCCACGGCGGGGTCGTTGCTCATGGGCAACGAGTCTACGGAGCCGCGGAAGGGGGCCCGGGCCCTGGGGTGGCGCCGCCGGGCGGGGGCCGGGCGGGTCATTTCGGAACGGGTTTTCCGCGCGGCGCCCCCGGACGGCCGGACGCTTTCGGTGATCTTTTCGCGGAATCCGGCTTTACCCGCCGGGGCCGGAGAACCGCTGGAGGCGCGCTGGTGGGAGGCCTTGCGGGCAGGCGCCGCACGGGTCCGGCGATAAACGGAATGTCCCCCGCCGAATAACTCTCCGTCGACAAATTAGGTAACCCTTAGTGATGGAGGACACCAGCAGTGGCGTCGGTCACGGCTTGTCGGGGCTCCGGTAATTACGCAACAATGGCGTTGTGAAATACGGCGAACGGACGAGTGAGGCCCCCCAGGGGGAACTCGCGACCGGCGAGCGGTCAACCCGCAACCGGGTCGCGAGGTCCATCCTGGACCACGGTCCCTCCACCGTCGCCGACCTCGCGCAGCGTCTCGGCCTCACCCAGGCCGCCGTCCGCCGCCACCTCGACACGCTCGTCGCCGACGACGTGGTCGCACCCCGTGAGCAGCGTGTGTACGGCGCACGCACCCGGGGCCGGCCGGCCAAGGTCTTCGCGCTCACCGACTGCGGGCGCGACGCCTTCGACCAGTCCTACGACACGCTCGCCGCGGACGCCCTGCGCTGGATCGCGCAGTCCGTCGGCGGCGGGGAGCGGGGCGAGGCGGCCGTGGCCGCCTTCGCCCGGGCGAGGATGGAGTCCCAGGCGGAGACCTACCGGGACGCCGTCGAGGCGGCCGCACCCGCGGACCGCACCGAGGCCCTCGCCAAGGCGTTGACCGTGGACGGGTACGCTGCTACGGCGAAGAGCGCTCCCGGTCCGCACAGCGGTGAACAGCTCTGTCAGCACCACTGCCCGGTCGCACACGTCGCCGAGCAGTTCCCGCAGCTCTGCGAGGCGGAGACCGAGGTCTTCTCCCGCCTGCTCGGGACGCATGTGCAGCGGCTCGCCACGATCGCCCACGGCGACGGGGTGTGCACCACGTTCATTCCGCGAAGCGCGGCACAGCACGACACATCAGCATCTGCAAGTACGGCCGGGAGGAACCCCGCATGACCACGGAGACTGCTCACCCTGAGCTCGAGGGTCTGGGCAACTACGAGTACGGCTGGGCCGACTCCGACGCGGCCGGCGCCGCCGCCAAGCGGGGTCTGTCCGAGGACGTCGTCCGCGACATCTCGGCGAAGAAGTCCGAGCCGGAGTGGATGCTGAACCTCCGCCTCAAGGGCCTCAAGCTGTTCGACAAGAAGCCCATGCCGAACTGGGGTTCCGACCTCTCGGGCATCGACTTCGACAACATCAAGTACTTCGTGCGTTCCACCGAGAAGCAGGCCGCTTCGTGGGAGGAACTGCCCGAGGACATCAAGAACACGTACGACAAGCTCGGCATCCCGGAGGCGGAGAAGCAGCGCCTCGTCGCCGGTGTCGCGGCCCAGTACGAGTCCGAGGTCGTCTACCACCAGATCCGCGAGGACCTGGAGGAGCAGGGCGTCATCTTCCTCGACACGGACACCGCGCTCAAGGAGCACCCGGAGCTCTTCCAGGAGTACTTCGGCACGGTCATCCCGGTCGGCGACAACAAGTTCGCCTCGCTGAACACCGCCGTGTGGTCGGGCGGCTCCTTCATCTACGTCCCCAAGGGTGTCCACGTGGACATCCCGCTCCAGGCCTACTTCCGCATCAACACGGAGAACATGGGCCAGTTCGAGCGGACGCTGATCATCGTCGACGAGGACGCCTACGTCCACTACGTCGAGGGCTGCACCGCCCCGATCTACTCCTCGGACTCGCTGCACAGCGCCGTGGTCGAGATCATCGTGAAGAAGGGCGGCCGCTGCCGCTACACGACCATCCAGAACTGGTCGAACAACGTCTACAACCTGGTCACCAAGCGCGCCGTGGCGTACGAGGGCGCGACCATGGAGTGGATCGACGGCAACATCGGTTCCAAGGTCACCATGAAGTACCCGGCCGTCTACCTGATGGGCGAGCACGCCAAGGGCGAGACCCTGTCCATCGCCTTCGCGGGCGAGGGCCAGCACCAGGACGCCGGCTCCAAGATGGTCCACATGGCGCCGAACACCTCCTCGAACATCGTCTCCAAGTCGGTGGCGCGCGGCGGCGGCCGCACCTCCTACCGCGGCCTGGTCGAGATCGGCGAGGGCGCCTCGGGCTCCAAGTCCAACGTGCTCTGCGACGCGCTCCTGGTCGACACCATCTCCCGCTCGGACACCTACCCCTACGTCGACGTCCGCGAGGACGACGTGACGATGGGCCACGAGGCCACCGTCTCCAAGGTCTCCGACGACCAGCTCTTCTACCTCATGCAGCGCGGCCTCACCGAGTTCGAGGCCATGGCCATGATCGTGCGCGGCTTCGTCGAGCCGATCGCCAAGGAGCTGCCGATGGAGTACGCGCTGGAGCTGAACCGGCTGATCGAGCTGCAGATGGAGGGTTCGGTCGGCTAGTACCGGCCGTCCGACCCGTCCACCCGCAGCACATTCTTTGACGTAGGAAGAGAGCAGAACGACAGCCATGGCTGAGGCTCAGAACATTCCGGCGGGCTCCACCACCGCCGGCGCGATCGCGGTGGCCGCCGAGTCCACCGTCGCCACCCGGATGAGCGCGCCCCCGTCCTTCGACGTGGCCGACTTCCCGGTTCCGCACGGCCGCGAGGAGGAGTGGCGGTTCACCCCGCTCGCCCGCCTCAAGGGCCTGCACGACGGCACCGCGGTCGCCGACGGCACCATGAAGGCCCAGATCGACGCCCCCGAGGGCGTGACGGTCGAGTCCGTAGAGCGCGACGACGAGCGGATCGGCAAGGCCGGAACGCCGGTCGACCGGGTCTCGGCGCAGGCCTTCTCCTCCTTCGCCAAGGCCACGGTCGTCACCGTGCCCAAGGAGACCGTGCTCGCCGAACCCATCCGGGTCGCCCTGCACGGCGAGGGCGGCACGACCTTCGGGCACACCGTCTTCGACATCAAGCCGTTCGCCGAGGCGATCATCGTGATCGACCACACCGGTGACGGCGTGCGCGCCGCCAACGTCGACATCCTCGTCGGCGACGGCGCCAAGGTGACCTTCGTGTCCGTCCAGGACTGGGACGACACCGCGGTCCACACCTCGCAGCACAACGCCCTCATCGGCCGTGACGCGAGCTTCAAGTCCGTCGTCGTGACCTTCGGCGGCGACCTCGTCCGCCTGCACCCGCGCGTCACCTACGCGGGCCCCGGCGGCGAGGCCGAGATGCTCGGCCTGTACTTCACGGACGCGGGCCAGCACCAGGAGCACCGCCTCCTCGTCACGCACGACGCCCCGCACTGCAAGTCCAACGTGGTCTACAAGGGCGCGCTCCAGGGCCAGGACGCCCACGCGGTCTGGATCGGCGACGTCCTCATCGAGAAGTCCGCCGAGGGCACCGACACCTACGAGATGAACCGCAACCTCGTCCTGACGGACGGCGCGCGCGTCGACTCGGTGCCGAACCTGGAGATCGAGACGGGCGAGATCGTCGGCGCCGGCCACGCCTCGGCCACCGGCCGCTTCGACGACGAGCAGCTCTTCTACCTCCAGGCCCGCGGCATCCCGGCCGACGAGGCCCGCCGCCTGGTCGTGCGCGGCTTCTTCGCCGAGCTCGTCCAGCAGATCGGCGTCGAGGACATCGAGGAGCGCCTCATCGCGAAGATCGAGGCCGAGCTGGCGGCGGCCGTCTGATGACGTACGTCAAGGCCTGCGCGCTGAGCGAGCTGGAGGAGAACACCCCCAAGCGGGTGGAACTCGACGGCACGCCGGTGTCCATCGTCTCCACCGAGGGGGAGGTGTTCGCGATCAACGACATCTGCTCGCACGCGAACGTCTCGCTCTCGGAGGGTGAGGTCGAGGACTGCATGATCGAGTGCTGGCTGCACGGGTCGGCCTTCGACCTGCGCACCGGCAAGCCCTCCGGTCTGCCCGCGACGCGCCCCGTCCCCGTTTACCCCGTAAAGATCGAAGGGGACGACGTGCTCGTCTCCCTCACCCAGGAGTCCTGAGGTACCCATGGCAACGCTTGAAATCCACGACCTGCACGTCTCCGTCGAGGCCGAGAACGGCGCCCGCGAGATCCTCAAGGGTGTCGACCTGACGGTCAAGCAGGGTGAGACGCACGCCATCATGGGCCCCAACGGCTCCGGCAAGTCCACCCTGGCGTACTCCCTCGCCGGTCACCCGAAGTACACCATCACCGGTGGCACCGTGACCCTCGACGGCGAGGACGTCCTGGAGATGTCCGTCGACGAGCGCGCCCGCGCCGGCGTCTTCCTGGCCATGCAGTACCCGGTCGAGGTCCCCGGCGTCTCGGTCTCCAACTTCCTGCGCACCTCCGCCACCGCCATCCGCGGCGAGGCCCCCAAGCTGCGCACCTGGGTGAAGGAGGTCAAGTCCGCCATGGAGCAGCTCCAGATGGACCCGGCCTTCGCCGAGCGCAACGTCAACGAGGGCTTCTCCGGCGGTGAGAAGAAGCGCCACGAGATCCTCCAGCTGGAGCTCCTCCAGCCGAAGATCGCGATTCTCGACGAGACCGACTCCGGCCTGGACGTCGACGCCCTGCGCATCGTCTCCGAGGGCGTCAACCGCGTCCGCGAGGGCGGCCAGGTCGGCACGCTGCTGATCACCCACTACACGCGCATCCTGCGCTACATCAAGCCCGACTTCGTGCACGTGTTCGCGAACGGCCGCATCGCCGAGTCCGGCGGCGCCGAGCTCGCCGACCAGCTCGAGAACGAGGGCTACGACAAGTACGTGAAGGGTGGCGCGACCGCGTGACACAGCTGCCCGGCCTCCTCGACATCGAGGCGATCCGCAAGGACTTCCCCCTGCTGGATCGTGTGGTCCACGACGGGAAGAAGATCGTTTACCTGGACAACGCGGCGACTTCGCAGAAGCCGCGCCAGGTGCTCGACGCGCTGAACGCCTACTACGAACGGCACAACGCCAACGTCCACCGCGGCGTGCACGTGCTCGCCGAGGAGGCCACGGCACTGTACGAGGGCGCCCGCGACAAGGTCGCCGCCTTCATCAACGCGCCGAGCCGCGACGAGGTGATCTTCACCAAGAACGCCTCGGAGTCGCTCAACCTGGTCGCGAACATGCTCGGCTGGGCCGACGAGCCCTACCGGGTCGACCGCGACACCGAGATCGCCATCACGGAGATGGAGCACCACTCCAACATCGTCCCGTGGCAGCTGCTCGCGCAGCGCACGGGCGCGAAGCTGAAGTGGTTCGGCCTCACCGACGACGGCCGGCTCGACCTGTCCAACATCGAAGAGGTCATCACGGAGAAGACGAAGATCGTCTCCTTCACCCTGGTCTCCAACATCCTGGGCACGGTCAACCCCGTCGAGGCGATCGTCCGCCGGGCGCAGGAGGTCGGCGCGCTGGTGCTGATCGACGCCTCGCAGGCCGCTCCGCACATGCCGCTGGACGTGCAGGCGCTCGGCGCCGACTTCGTGGCCTTCACCGGCCACAAGATGTGCGGCCCGACCGGCATCGGCGTCCTGTGGGGCCGCCAGGAGCTCCTGGAGGACCTGCCCCCGTTCCTCGGCGGCGGCGAGATGATCGAGACCGTCTCGATGCACTCCTCGACCTACGCCCCGGCGCCCCACAAGTTCGAGGCGGGCACGCCCCCGATCGCCCAGGCCGTCGGCCTCGGCGCGGCCGTGGACTACCTGACCTCGATCGGCATGGACAAGATCGCCGCACACGAGCACGCGATCACCGAGTACGCGGTCAAGCGCCTCCAGGAGGTGCCCGACCTGCGGATCATCGGCCCCACCACGGCCGAGGACCGCGGCGCGGCGATCTCGTTCACGCTCGGCGACATCCACCCGCACGACGTGGGCCAGGTGCTGGACGAGCAGGGCATCGCGGTCCGCGTGGGACACCACTGCGCGCGCCCGGTCTGCCTGCGCTACGGAATTCCCGCGACCACGCGGGCGTCTTTCTACCTGTACTCCTCTCCCGCCGACGTCGACGCGCTGATCGACGGGCTGGAGCACGTACGGAACTTCTTCGGCTGACGAAGGCGATGAGGACGAGGACGCTGTGAAGCTGGATTCGATGTACCAGGAACTGATCCTGGACCACTACAAGCACCCGCACGGGCGCGGCCTGCGCGAGGGCGACGCCGAGGTGCACCACGTCAACCCGACGTGCGGCGACGAGATCACGCTCCGCGTGAAGTACGACGGCGAGACGCTCACCGACGTCTCCTACGAGGGCCAGGGCTGCTCCATCAGCCAGGCCAGCGCGTCCGTGCTGAACGAGCTGCTGGTCGGCAAGAAGCTGCCCGAGGCGCAGAAGATCCAGGGCGTGTTCCTGGAGATGATGCAGTCCAAGGGCAAGATCGAGCCCGACGAGGCCATGGAGGAGGTGCTGGAGGACGCGGTCGCGTTCGTCGGCGTCTCCAAGTACCCGGCTCGCGTGAAGTGTGCTCTGCTGAGCTGGATGGCCTGGAAGGACGCGACGGCCCAGGTACTGGGTGACGCGGAGAGGAAGACGGCATGACCGAGAACGCGACGCCCGAGGCGTCGATCAAGCCGGCCACCGAGGAGGAGGTCCGCGAGGCCCTCTACGACGTGGTCGACCCCGAGCTGGGCATCGACGTCGTCAACCTGGGCCTGATCTACGGCATCCACATCGACGACGCGAACATCGCCACCCTCGACATGACCCTGACCTCGGCGGCCTGCCCGCTGACGGACGTCATCGAGGACCAGGCGAAGTCGGCGACGGAGGGCATCGTCAACGAACTCCGCATCAACTGGGTCTGGATGCCGCCGTGGGGCCCGGACAAGATCACGGACGACGGCCGTGAGCAGCTGCGCGCGCTCGGCTTCAACGTCTGACCCACGTGGTCGCGGAAGGGCCCCCGGCACGGTCGTGCCGGGGGCCCTTCCCGTTCTCGCGGGTTCTTCCGGCGGACGGCCGGTGTGCACCGGGAGTTGGCCATGGTGGCCGAATCTTCTCGACGGCCGTCACGGTGTGACGCCGCCGTGAGGGAGAGGACGCCACCTTGAAGAAGCAGTTCGGTATCGCGAGCACCGCGGGAATCGCCGCACTGATCGTCGCCGCGACGGTCATGCCCGCGCACGCGGTCACCTACGGGACCCCGACCATCTCGCTGTCCGCCGGCTACCTGTCGGGGTCGGTCAACGGGGTCGGCGACCAGACCGTCAACGTCACCGTCGGGCAGAGCGGTGCCGACGTGTCCGCCCTGACCGTCAGCGCCTCCGCCTCCAGCAAGGCCTCCGTCGCCGGCACCGGCGACGTCACGGTCACCGGCGCCGGGGCGGTGCGGCAGCTGGCCGTCACCGCGCACGGCCGCGGCTACACCACCCTGACGATCAAGGTCACCGGGCTCGGCGGCAAGACCGCCACCAAGACCCTCTCCTACGCCGCCTCCGCCGCCGTGCAGAACCCGGCCGACGCCCGCTACTTCAGCGGCGCCTCCGACTCCTCGGCCGCCGTGGACGTCGGCGGCGGCTTCACCGTGGTCGCCGACGACGAGAACAACGTGCTGCGCCTGTACGACCGTTCCCGCTCCGACGCCCCCGTGCGCACCTGGGACTTCAGCTCCCAGCTCGGGGTCACCAAGGAGGTGGACATCGAGGGCGCCACCCGGATCGGCAACACCATCTACTGGACCGGCTCGCTCGGCAACAACAAGGACGGCGAGTACAAGGCCCCCCGCAACACGGTGTTCACCACCACCGTCAGCGGCTCGGGCTCCGCCACCCAGCTCGCGTACGGGCGCTCGTACAAGCACCTGCGCGAGGACCTCGTCGCCTGGGACCAGGCGCACGGCAACCACTACGGCTTCGCGGCGGGCACGGCGGCGGGCCAGGCGCCCAAGCAGATCGACGGGTTCAACGTGGAGGGCCTGGAGTTCGCCCCGGGCTCCACCACCACCGCCTACGTGGGCTTCCGCGCCCCGCTGGCCCCGGCCGTCCCGGGCGGCAAGGCGCTGCTGGTGCCGGTCACCAACTTCGACAAGGTGCTCTCCAACGGCGCCTCGGCGGCCATCGGTTCCGCGATCGAGCTGGACCTGGGCGGGCTGTCCGTCCGCGACATCCGCAAGAACGCGCAGGACCAGTACCTGATCCTGGCCGGCTCCTGGGCCGCCGACGACAACTCCGACCCCTACGCCCTCTACCAGTGGGACGGCGTCGCCGGGCACGCCCCGGTCAAGCGGGCCGACCTGCCGACCACCGACCCGGGCGGCTGGGAGGCCATCGTCGAGGTCCCGGACCTGTCGGTGCCGGGCGCGCGCGTCCAGCTGATCACCGACAGCGGCTCGGCCGACCTCTACGGGGACGGCGTCGAGGCCAAGGACCTCACGCACCCGGAGTTCAAGAAGTCCCGCACGGCCTGGTTCACGCTGTCCTAGGGACTCCTGGTCAGGCGTCCGTCGCGAGCGCCTCGGCGAGGTGTTCGCGGCGGATCCGCCGGTCCACGTAGAGCAGGCCGGCCGGCAGCTGCGGGAACGCCGGCAGCAGGACCAGGGCCGACAGGGCCCCCGGCAGCCCGAACCACAGCAGCAGCGCGTACCCGGCCGCCCCGGTGAACACCACCGCCGGGGCGGTCACGGCCAGGGCCCGCCACCACGCGCCGCGCACCAGGTGCGCCGAGCGCCGCAGGGCCGCCGCGGGGCCGAGCCGTTCGTACCCGGCGGCGGTCGGGGCCAGGGAGGACAGCACCCCGAGCCAGAGCGCGACCGGGGTGAGGGGCAGCACGGCCAGGGGCGGCACGCCCAGCGCGAGCAGGACCGCGAGGGGCCCGGCCGCGAGCAGCAGGGCCAGCAGCTGGGCGCCGAGCACCGCCGGGGTGCGGGGCAGCGCGGCGAGCAGCAGCCCCGGTGCGCTCACGGGGCGGCCGAGCACCGCCGGGCGCAGCAGGGCGGCGATCAGGGCGGTCGCGAGGGCGCAGGTGAACAGCAGGAACAGGCCCGCCGCCGGGAACAGGGTCCAGACGAAGATCCGGCTGCCCGACCTCGGGCTGAGCGAGGCCAGCGTGGCCGCGCCGGCCGCGGCGGTGACCAGGAGCCCGGCCATCAGCTGGCCCAGCAGCAGCGCCCCGCACAGCGGCCCGCCGTAGCGGCGCAGGGCGGCGAGGGCGCCGCCGAGGATGTCCGAGGTGCCGAGCGGGCGCAGGGGCACCACCCCCGGCCCGGGCCGGTGCGGGGGCAGCAGGCCGCCGCCCCGGTGGGTCCCATGATGCATCGCCATGAGCGGCCCCCTGTCCCCTGAGTGGGGACACCGTAGCTCCGTTGCGCGCCGGTGTCCCGGGGTCTGCGTGTGTACATGTGTACGCATCGATGCGTACACTCGTACGCATGCCGTACGTACTGCTCGCCCTGGCCATAGCCTCCGAGGTCGCGGGCACCACCGCCATGAAGTACAGCGAGGGCTTCACCCGGCTGTGGCCCTCGCTGGGCACCCTGCTGGGCTACGTCATCGCCTTCACGCTGCTCGCCCAGACCCTCAAGTCGATGTCGGTGGGCACGGCGTACGCGATCTGGGCCGGGGTCGGCACCGCCGCCATCGCCGCGATCGGCATGGTCTTCATGGGGGAGGCCGCCACCGCCGCGAAGATCGCCGGAATCGCGCTGGTCATCGCCGGGGTGGTCCTGCTCAACGTGGGCGGGGCGACCCACTGATGGCCGCCCCCGTGCGCCGTTACGACCCCGAGCGCCGGCAGCGGATCATCGACGCCGCGATCCGGGTGGTCGGGGCCAAGGGGATCGCCGGGCTGAGCCACCGCAGCGTGGCGGCGGAGGCGGACGTACCGCTGGGCTCGACCACGTACCACTTCGCGACCCTGGACGAGCTGCTGGTGGCGGCCCTGCGGCAGGCCAACGAGGCGTACGCGCCCGCGCTGGTGCCGCGCGCGGGGGAGGACCTCGCGGGGGCGCTGGCCCGGCTGCTGGGGGAGTTCCTGGCCGCCGACCGGGGGCGGGTGGAGCTGGAGTACGAGCTGTACCTGGCGGCCCTGCGCCGGCCCGCGCTGCGCCCGGTCGCCGCCGAGTGGGGCGAGGCCGTGGCCGCGGCCCTGGCGGACCACACCGACCCGGTGACGGCCCGGGCGCTGGTGGCGGTGATGGACGGCATCACCCTCCAGACCCTCCTGACCGACACGCCGTACGACGCCGCGTACGCCCGCGAGATCCTGAGCCGCGTACTCCGCCCCGCCTAGGCTGCGAAACCCCAGCCCCGCCGGCGCTTGAGGCGCGGGGTCCGGGGCGGAGCCCCGGGAAACGGAGAAAGGGCGGGGCGGGGAGACGGCCCCGCGCAGCGGCCCCCGCCGGTCGGAAGAGCACACG